>JBDUAX010000177.1:0-8624 GCA_040004455.1 Gemmatimonadaceae bacterium | reverse complement strand
GATGCCGGAACTCCGGGTGGTTGCAAGACACGCACGGCCATCGCACCTGTTCCAAATCCAACACCAAGGCCCAGCACGATTGCAACGATGGCGCGGAGTGCCCACACGCGACCCGGCTTGCTCTTTTCGCGTTTCGCCATTGTTAATTCCGACGACGCAACCGCGCGGCGAACGCGCCATCCACACCATGCTGTTGAGGCAAAACTCGCAAGCAGCCTGCACTCAGGAATTCCGTTGCCACCGCGGCAGAAGGCGGCGGTTCAAGTGTGAAGTCTTCGTTGGCCGCGAGAAACGCTTCAATTGGTTGGTCGTTTTCTTCGGGCTCAAGCGAGCAAGTGCTGTACACCAGCAACCCACCGGGCTTCACGACTTTTGCCGCCGAACGCAGAATGGCACGCTGCGTTGCACCCATAACAGCAAGATCGGAAATCTTGAGACGCCAGCGCGCGTCCGGGTGTCTGCGAAACGTTCCAGTGCCAGTGCAGGGGACATCAACCAGCACAACATCAACGGGTTGAATTGACGGGGCCGTTGCATCGGCCACAACCACGTGCACGTTTGTTGCATCAACACGACCAATGCCTACCAACATCCGATCAACGCGAATCGTTTGACGATCGCCAGCGATGACCATTTTCGCCGTGCGCGACATTTCGAGCGCTTTGCCTCCGGGTGCGGCACACAAGTCGGCAACAATTGCGCCGACTGGAACCGCGGCATAACGCGCAACCAGTGTTGCGCCCGGATCCTGCACGAAAAACAATCCCTGCTTGAACGCGCCCAGTTCGGTGAGCGCGACGCCCGCGCCAAGTTGCAGTGAATCGGGAACGAGCGGAATTTCCGTAACCGTTACTCCCGCGCCCTCGAGCATGGCCTCGAGTTGCTCGCTCACCACGCCGTAAGGCCGCACGATAATCGGCGCTTCGGCGTTGTTCGCAATCATCAGCTTGATCACGTCGGCTTCGCTCCAGCGACCGAGCCAGCGCGCCACCATCCAACGTGGATGCGAGTAGCGTTGCGCGAGTGCTTCGATTGGATCGGACGGAACCGGCGGCTCGAGCGCATCGCGTTCACGATCAACACGGCGCAACACCGCGTTCGCCAATTTGCTCGCGCCAATTCCGTGACGGCGCTTCGTGAGTTCGACAGTTTGGCCAATTGCTGCGTACGGCGGCACGCTGCCCATGTACAACAGTTGATAGGCGCCCAATCGCAACAAGTCGGTCACGTCGGCATCAAGTCGTGCGAGGCCACCGCGAATGCGAAGCGCAAGCACTGCATCAAGCCAACCACGCACGCGCAACATTCCCCACACCAATTCCTGAATCCAGCGTCGATCACGCGCGTCGAGTCCTGCAATGCGACGCTCGAACGCGGGCTCCAGCATCATCCCCGCACGTAAATCGGCGAGGATGAACGCAGACGCCGAACGGGGCTCGGTTACGCCTCCCGTGCCGGGTTTGCCTGCTGGGAAATGCTTCCCGCGTTTTGAATCTTCGACCGGCGCCATACGACGAAAGATAGTCGCCAAACCCGAGCGCGTCTCGTCCTAACCGATCGGGTTAGTTCAATTCGTCGAAGCAATGGCCGACTGCCAATCCGCGGCCACGGCTCAAGGCGAGTGGAGCAAGGCGCGGCTTCCCGGCGGGCTGCAATTCCTTTACGCGAATGGCGCCTGTGCCGCAGCGAACAACCGCACCGGCCGCGCTAATATCGCGGACAGTTCCCGGCTCCGATGCCAATAGCGCGTCGTCGAGCCCTTCGTCGGACCCATCACCAAGCAACTCGGCACCAAAACATTTTACAGCAAGGTTGTTCTGCATTGTGAACGCGCCCGGACGCGGATCGTAGGCGCGAATAAGACGCGAAACGATTTCGGCCGGTTTTGTCCAGTCTATACGACCGAGTTCGCGCGAGACTTTCGGCGCAAACGTTGCCTGTGAGTCGTCCTGAGGGACGGCGTGCGAAATTCCAGTTTCGATAAGCGCGAGTCCCTGCACAATTGCCAACGCTCCCAACTCCGCCATGCGATCGTGTAACTCGCCGTACGTTTCGTCTGGTTCGATGTTTGTTTTCACAACGTGCAGCATTGGTCCCGCGTCGAGAGCGGGAACCATCTGCATGATCGTGATTCCGGTTTCAGTGAAGCCGCCAAGTATTGCTGCCTGTATGGGCGCGGCACCACGCAACGCGGGCAACAATGAACCATGAATGTTGATGGTGCCGAGCTTAGGCAATTCGATGACAGCGCGCGGTAGAATGTGGCCATACGCAACAACAACTGAGATATCGGCATTCAGTTCGCGCATCGCAGCCATGAACTCTTCGCCGCGCGGCTTTTCCGGCTGCAGCACCGGCAACCCCTCTTCAAGTGCAACGACTTTTACTGGCGACGGATCGAGCTGCGAACGTGAACGTCCGCGAGGCTTGTCGGGTTGTGTAACCACGCCAACAACGTCATGTCCTTCGCCGAGTAGTGCACGAAGTGCGGGAACCGCAAAATCGGGGGTGCCCCAAAACAGCAAACGCATTTATCAGGCTGGCTTGGGAGAGTCGTCCGAATCTTTCACGTAGCGAACAGTCGGCTCGGGATGCGGATCGCGTTTGCGTTCCTTCGGCTCCGATTCCTTTGGCAAATCGCCAACCGGCAGCACGCGAATGAATTTCGGATATTGATCCTTTTCGTCGTCCCAATCGCGCGCGGCGCGGCGTTTTTTCAGAATGCTGAGACGGTCGACAAACATCTTGCCGTGTGTGTGATCGATTTCGTGCTGCAGGCAACGCGAGAGCAATTCAGTGGCATCGACCTCGTACAACTTTCCATCGATGTCGAGCGCACGCACGACAACGCGATTGGCGCGGTCAACATCCGCGAACACGTCCGGAATTGAAAGACAACCTTCTTCGCCTTTCTGCGAGCCTTGCTGTAGAATGATTTCCGGATTGAATACAACGAGTCGCGTGTCATCGACTTCTGCAACAAACAGACTTTCGCGGCGACCAACCTGTGGTGCGGCCAATCCAATTCCACCGGCCGCGTGCATCGTGTCGAACATGTCGTCAACGAGGCGACGCAATTCCGGTGTGACGGTGGTGACGCGCTCCGTTTCCTGTCTGAGTATTGGCGATCCCAATACGTGAATATCAAGCAACGACATTGCGATTAAGCGGCTGGGGCTGAACCAGTTATGACGCGTGTAATTTTTCCGCGCTCGATCAGGATGCGAGAATCGGCAGACTTGACGGTAATGCGATCTTCCATCGTGGCAACTGGCGCGCCGTCTTTCGAGCCTTGCGCAATGTGCACGACTTCGCCGACCACGCCGCCGGCGGTGACAACTTCATCGCCCTTTTTCAGCGAACGAACGAGCGCGTCGTGATCCTTGCGCTGCTTCTGCTGCGGACGAATGAGAATGAAATAAAAAATCGCAAAGATGGCCCCGTAGGTGAAAACCATCGAAGGAATCTGAGAGCTCATGCCCTGCAGAACTGCAAGGCTGGCGAAGACTGGAACGGTCATGGGGTCGAGACTTTTCGGGAGTGGTAGCGGGCGAGCCAGTTCTGGCTCCAGTCGGCAAAGGTGCCGCCTTGCACCGCTTGGCGCGCCTCGCGCATCAGCGCAACAAGGAAATGTACATTGTGGAGGCTCAACAGGCGGAGGCCGAGCAGTTCTTCGGCCACGAAGAGGTGCCTCAGGTATGCGCGAGTGAAACGCGTGCAAGTCGCGCAGTCGCACTCTTCATCCAGCGGCGCCGGGTCACGCCGAAATTCGGCGTTCTTGATATTGCGACGTCCGGTTCCCGTGAAAAACGCCCCTGTGCGCCCCATGCGTGTGGGCGCGACGCAATCGAACAGATCGACTCCACGCGCAACCCCTTCCACCAGGTCTTCCGGAAATCCCACGCCCATGAGATAGCGCGGCCGACCGAGCGGCAATTCCACGTGCACAACGTCGAGCATTGCATACATGTCGGGCTTTGATTCGCCGACGGAGAGTCCACCGATGCCGATGCCAACCCAGTCCGCCATTTCACGAATGGCCTTCGCCGATTCGCGACGCAGCCCAGCGTGAATGCCCCCCTGCACAATTGGGAACAGCGCTTGTTGCGGACTGGGCGCAGTAAGATCGTCGCGCTCAAGAATTTCGAATGCATCGCGACAACGTGCGAGCCAACGAATGCTGCGCTCCATTGCTGTCCGCGCGAGTACTTCATCGCTTTGACCAGGTACCACGTGATCGAATTGCATGATCACGTCCGCACCCAGATTGCGCTCAATCTGCATGACGCTCTCGGGAGTGAAGTTGCGCAACGAACCATCGAGATGACTGCGAAACTGCACGCCGTCTTCTTCGATGGTGCGTAACCCTTCCAACGAAAAAACCTGAAAGCCGCCGGAGTCGGTGAGCATTGGCCCACTCCAACCCATGAACCTGTGCAGACCACCCATTTCGCGAACGAGCTCGTCACCCGGTCGCAGGTGCAGATGATACGCGTTCGACAACACCATTGTTGCGCCGAGCGCGTGCAAGTCGGTCGGATCGAGACTTTTTACGGTCGCGAGCGTTCCGACGGGCATGAACGTTGGCGTCTGAACCGGACCATGTGGCGTATCGAATTGACCAATACGCGCGGCCCCGTCGGATTGATGCACTGCGAACGCGAAGCCTTTTTTCACAGAGGTGGTGCTCACAATATGCACATGGCATCGCCGTACGAATAAAAACGGTATCGTTGTTCGAGCGCGGCCGCGTACGCGCGCATGGTGAGATCGTAACCGGCAAACGCTGCAACCAACATCAGCAGCGACGAACGCGGAACGTGGAAATTCGTAATCAAGTGATCGACGGCCCGATACGAGTATGGCGGTCGCAGAAAAATGTTGGTTTCGCGCGCGATTGGTTGAACAACGTTGCGGGTATCGGCGGCCGATTCCAACGTGCGGACACTGGTAGTGCCAACAGCCCAAATACGATTGCCGCGCGCGCGCGCTGCAGCAATTACGTCGGCGGTGCCCTGCGACAACTCGCACCACTCTTCGTGCATATGGTGCGCCGCGGGGTCTTCGTCTGAAACCGGGCGAAACGTACCAGCGCCAACGTGCAACAACACGTCCGCGCGCAGCACACCACGTTCGCGAAGGCGCTCGAGCAATGCCGGCGTGAAGTGCAAACCAGCCGTGGGCGCAGCGACCGAACCCGCCGTGTTTGCGTACACGGTTTGGTACCGCTCGGCGTCACTCGGCTCATCGACACGTTCGATGTACGGCGGCAGCGGGATGTGGCCATACTTCTCAATTGCGTCGGTAACGGAATCCGTTGCGTGTAACCTTACAATGCGCGTGCGACGCGCTGTTGTTTCGAGAATTGAAACGTCAAATCCGGGAGCGATGTGCACGACTTTGCCGGGGGTAATTTTTGCACCCGGGTGCACCATGGCTTCGAAATGCGAATCGTCGAGGCGCCGCAATAGCAACACCTCTGCTTTGCCGCCGGTCTTGCGTTGTCCCAGCAGGCGCGCACGAAACACCCGCGTAGTGTTTACCACCATCACATCGCCGGCTGGGATCAACTCGGCGATATCGGCAAAGGTGCGATGTGCTATGTCGCCATTGCTGCGATTAACGACCATCATGCGGCTCGCGTCGCGCGGTACAACGGGATACTGTGCAATGAATTCTGCCGGCAACTCGAAGTCGTAGTCTGACGTTCGAGTGCCGGGTTCATGCAATTCCGATTGCGGCTGGGCGTTGTTCATGTCGTCGCGAAAGACAATCTATCAACGCCTCAAGCGCAACCGCTGTGCAAGTACGAATGCAGCTTTCAGTACTTCTTGCCCGAAACTACGGACGAATACTGAACACCGAAGTTCGTGTTGTCACCTTTTTCGCCACAAGATCGGTGATTTCCAGAGTCATTGTGTAATCGCCGACGGGTGATTGCGACAAGTCGAGAGTCATGTTGTCGACGACAATGCTCCTGGCTGGTGCAGAGCGCGGATACGCCGTTGCGAGCGCACCAGTGCTCTTGGCATCCTTGCCGAGTGTCTGGCCAAGCCCGCTCAGCAATTTCACGGCGAATGATATTGCGTTTTTTTTGTCGACCGGCAACACGCTGATGCGCACCTGATAGTTGACAGCGCCGTCTTTCGCCGTGAGGTCGTACATCTCCCACACGAAGCCAACCGGCGATCCGCGTTTGTACGCGCCCATTGTTGGTGTGATGTCCACATCGCTCCAGCGTTTGACAGTCGATGCATCGAGTTGCGCCGGGCCGCCAAACAGAATGTCACTCATGCCGAAACCCGTTTCGGCGACCGTGTTAACAATTGCCATTGATCGCGCTGCGCGCTTTGTGTCGGCCTGGAGGGCCTCGATGCGCACCACATTTGCTCCTGGGCCAACGCGACGCGTCCACATGCGACGCGAAGCGCCGGCTGTTGAATCACGTTTCACCGATGACTGCACCGATTCAACACCGTGTGTGATGGCGCGAGCGTCGTAAATTCGAATGTCGACGTCAACCGGAAGGCGATCGACTTCCTTCATTCCGGAAATGAGTGAATCCATTGGAATGAGCGCCGTGACCAACACATCCGTCGAATCTTTGGATGCTCTGAAGCGAACGTTACGCGTTGCGATTGAATCGAGAATTCTGGTAACAGGAACGTTCGTCCATGCCACAGGAACTGCCGCTTCCATGTGTGAAACGGCGTCCTTGTTGTCAAAAGCAACTTGCGCAGTGCCAAAACCCGGCGGCAAATCGAAAACGAACATGAGCCCGTTGTTGTACGCCCACACCAATGTCGAGTTCGGACTCTCCCGCGCGCCGTCGTCGCCCGTTGATCCGCTAATTGTCATTGATCGGTCAGGGGGACCATAACGCACGTGCAAATCACCACGATCCGTATCAGCGCCGTGCAATTTCTGATCTTCGTTGGTCCAGAGAAATTCCGAGAATGTCACCCGTGAAAGAAACTCCAGGCGAAGTTCGTTTTCCGGAGTGGCAACAAGCGGGTCGGACAACATCCAATACACAGCATCAAAGTTCTTTCGTTCGGCCGGGGACATCGCGGCATAGTTGGCCGAATCGCCGAGCTCTGTGATCATCTTGCCTTCTTTCGTTTTTTTCCTGTCGCCGCGATTGCCTGTATTCGGTCGCACAATGCGCGTGAGGCGATCAAATCGCGCCGCGGTTTCGTCGTCGAATTTTGCGAATGCACTGTCGAACGCAGCTTTTGAATCCTTCTCTTTGCCCAGTCGGTGATTCGCGAGACCCAGCGCGAGCCACGCCTGATAGTCAAACGGTGACATTGTGGCGCGTCGCTTTCCTTCTGCAACCATTTCCTCCCAACGACCTTTTTCGGCGAGAGCCATGAACAGGTGCCGACTCGAGCGAAGGCTGGTTGGGTCGGCAATTGCCGAGCGACGAAAGTCAGAGAGAGCGTCGTTGAACGAACCCGTTCCTGTTGGCGGCTCGATTTTATGCGCCACGAGATCGAGATCTTTGCTGTGCGTTCCCGATGCATCGAGCAATTGCGCAAGATCGACCTTTTGCCCCAGCGGCAAGATGGCGCGATTGCCCTGCACTTCGTAGCGACGCCAAGCCGACATTCCGTGTTCGTCGGCAGCAATTGCGACGCGCACACTGTCGCCGGCACGTGCAGCGGCGTCCAGCGCCTTCGACGATTGTCCGTCGGCGGCGAGACGTACACTCGCATAGCCGGATGACAAACTGTAACGCATCAAATCCAGCCAGTATTGCGAACTGTCGGGGGAATATTGTGTTGCTAATCGCAGCGCGCTGTCGGCCTGCAGCATTCGACGAATGTCTTTCTGATCCTTCATGACTTTCGCGCTGCGACGCGTGCCGACCATGGCGAGTTGCAGGAGGCCAATGCGATTCCACGAAGGACCATCTTTCGGATTCTTTCTGACGGCTGAGTCGAGGATCGCCAGTGCTCGGACGGTATCGCCATGTGCGGCAATTGAGTCGGCAATGAAGGCAATGTGGCGAACTCCGGCCGGCTGATTCGCGAGCGCCGATGACTGCGCCTTCATCGGGAGTGGCAGCGTCATCGCGGCGCACAGAATCCAAAATCTCGTCACAGTCGTTTCAACAAAAGGTTATTCCGGCGCCGATTGAACCATCCTACTGCGGTCAAAACAATCTTTAAAATATTACTCAAAACAGTCCTGCTTGTTCAGTCAGATTGCCGGGCGGAGTATATCCCAAGTGGCGATACGCCTGGGCGGTTGCAACTCGGCCTCGCAGAGTACGATTTAGAAACCCGTTCTGCACCAGAAAAGGTTCATAGACGTCTTCGATCGTTTCGGCATCTTCGCCAACAGCGGCAGCAATTGTGCCAAGCCCGACTGGTCCGCCGTCGAATTTCTCGATGATTATGCGCAACAATCTCCCGTCCATATCGTCGAGGCCGAAATCATCAACGTTTTGCAGCTCAAGCGCGGCACGCGCGACGGTTCGGTCAATTACCCCCGCCGCGCGCACCTGCGCGTAATCACGAACCCAACGAAGCAGTCTATTGGCGACGCGAGGGGTGCCGCGCGCCCGACGCGCAATTTCTGATGCGCCTTCGTCCGTAATTTCTACACGCAAAACTTCC
>JBDUAX010000176.1:0-8628 GCA_040004455.1 Gemmatimonadaceae bacterium | reverse complement strand
GTGTAATGCTTCCGACGCTGACGTCAGATCGCGTGTACGTGAGATCGAACGTCGCACTGGCGCCCGGTGCAATTGATGCGCTGTTGGGAGTTGCTGTGGCTGAAAAGTCCGACGGTACTGGTACGGCGAGCACGTTAAGCGTAAGCACCGACGTATCAGTGCTAGCCCCGTACTCTCCAACAACGCGTATGAAACCGGGTGTCGGTGTGCCCAGCGGCGCATCAATTTTGAGTGTGAATGTCGGCTGATCGCTGGTCAGCGATTGCTGCGAGAGTGTGGCGGTGGCACCTGCGGGAATACTCGATTGCACAACCGAGAGCGATATGGGCTTGTTAAATCCCTGTGTGCGCGTCACCCCGAAAGTGAAATCACGCGTCGTTCCCATCGTGATGCTTTGAGGATCTGGCCGCGAAAGGACAAACGGTTTCAGAATCTTGAAATTGAGTAACACACGCGCCGATCCACCGTAGTGAGAACCGTATTCTGCCCCCAGCACTTCGATAGATGGACTCGATGGCTTCGCGTTCGCGTCGGCAATCAACGTCAAAGTTGACGTGACTCCAGGGGTGATCACCGTTGGTGAAAACGAACCTGTAATGCCGGGTGGAGTGGCTCCCAGTGTCAATGATGCGCCTGATACAAGGGTAAAGGCCCCGGTGACGGTAGTTCGGACCGTCTCGCCGGGAAGCATCTCAAACAACTGCGGGGAGACTAGCAGCTCGAGATGTCCGAAATTGATCACCGGGTTCGTCGTGCGACCATCTGGGCCACAGTCATCCAGGTTGCAAGCGCTGAACCTCACGAGAATCAGCCATCGAGCGACGGTGAAAAGACTTTTCCTGTAGTTCAGCATGACAATCTCCGTGCAGATCCGAATGCGGTTTCGCGCGGCGCGCGTCTCATTCGTCTCACGTTTCAAGTCTTCGGATCGTCTCACCTGGCCACACAACTGCCAGCACCGATTTCACAATGATTTGCGGTTCATTCGGTTAGGGGTAGCTTGAACCCTATGCGCAAAGCTCTGACATTCGTCGTGCCTCTTGCTCTTATCGCGGCTACCTGGTCCGAGGGGCGTGCAGCGCGTGCACTTGCAACCCAAAACGCTTCTCGCCGGCAATCGCCCGCGTTACAGGCGGCCGCCAGCGCCCGCAGCATTGCGGCCGAGGCTGTTCGGGCCGCGTCTGACAGTGCGCTTGCGAAATGGATTTCTCCGTGGCAACAACGGTTGCGCGCCTCGCCACATGATCGAAGCGCAATGTTCGCGGTCGCATTTGCAAATCAACTGAAGTATCAGTTTGCGATTGCGGACTCTTTGTACGCACAACTGATAACGAACGCGAACGATCAATGGACTCGGCAAGCGGTTCTGTTACGCGCTGCGTTGCGCGCAAATCGCGGGCAGTACGCACTGGCCGACACAGACTTGCGTGATGCTGAGTTGAACGCTCGACGTGCGTCTGATACTCTCGCACTCCTCGACGCAATTCTGGCGCATTCAGGAACGCTGCTTCGCACGAAAGGTGCACAGGCGGGCCTCGCAAAGCTGGCTGTCGGTGATTCCCTGGGCTGGAGTCGAGAACCTTTGCTTGACGCCGGATCGCGCTGCCGATTGGCGGGCATTCATTCTCAATTGGGAAATCCTGAACTCGCACGCCGCCTGGCGCGCGAAGGCATTGGCATCGCCGATCGCGCACAACTTCGGCGATTGTCAGCAACCTGCCAGTTCATCCTAGCTACGGATTTTGCGCGAGTGGGTTTGACTGATTCGATGCGCGGCTCGATGCACAACGCCATGGACGGCCAGTTGCGCACCGGAGACTTCGCCGGGCTCGCGGCGTCGAAACAATGGTTTGGCTTCTATTTGTTTTCTTTGGGCAGGGCCGATCTCGCGCTCAAGGAACTGGCCATTGCGTGGAGTGCAGCGCAGCGAGCCGGCACGGTGAACACCGCCGGCTGGATTGCCCTCAACCATGCGGGAATCGCGCAGGAATATCATGACGCGCGAGAGAACAGCCTCTGGCTCGATCGCGCAGATTCATTGATGCGTGCTACTGATGATGTGCAGGGGATATTGCAAGTCAGTCAATTGCTCGCATTTCGTGCGCTGCGTTCTGGCGACGACATCGCGGCTGACAAGTTTTTACATGATGCGAAGAGATTGGCTGACCAACTGCACGAACCCACACTGCAACTCAGTGTCAGCAACGCCCTGTGGGAATTCGCATTTGACCGCGGACAGCTGGATGATGCCGAGAAATGGCTCGAAGCCCGACGAACACTAATCGACCGCTATCAGATGACGGGCTTTGCTTCCGGTCAGTTGAGCGACGAGGCCCAACTCGCGCTGCGAAGAGGCAACGCGCAAAAAGCGTTGCCAATGCTGAATCGAACGTTGCAGTCCTTTCATTCAAGTCAGCGAAAATTCATTTACGAAACGGAAACGGAAAAAGCGCTGGCCTTGGCAATGTCCGGCGATTCGCGCGGAGCCGCGCGTTCAGCGCAGGATGCCGCCGAAACATTTGATAAGTGGCGCAGCACACTAAGTGATCGCAGCTTGCGATTGTTTGCGCTCCAATCTCAATACGATCGCGGGTGGTTTCGTTCTTCGCTCACGGCCAGCCTCGCGAGTGCGGGTGAGGTTGAGGTTGCGTTCACATTGACGGAACGGCAACGCGCGCGAGATTTGCGTGATCGGCTCGCACTCGCTGCAGGCGATCGCGCAAGTGATTCGACGATCAGCGGTGGCACAGTATCGCGAGCAAATCGGTCCGTTGCCGAATTGCAGCGCGCACTTCCGGACAATCATACAGCGCTGGTGATGATGGACGCGGGTGAAGGTGGCGCGCGGGGAACGGCGTTCGTGCTAACGAAGGAATCGCTCACTGCTCATGCAATGCCCACGGAGCGGGAAATTCAACCGCGCATACGTCGCTTGGTAGCGCTCGTCGAGAGTGGGCGCGATGCCGCAACTGAATCACGCGCACTTGGTGCATCGCTCATTGTGCCGCTGCTGGCGCGCCTCGATAGCGCCAGGGTCAGCCGAGTGGTGTTTCTCCCCGAAGGGGTGTTGCATCGTTTGCCGTTTAGCGTGCTACGACTGCCAGATGATCGTTTTTTGATCGAACGTTTTGAGATAGCAGTGGCGCCATCCGCGACGGTGTTGACGACGCTCGTTACGTCAGCGAAGCAGTCAACGGCAAGTCCGCGAGTCCTGGCTTTCGCCGATGCAGCGCCGGCAAAAATACGCGGTGACAGCGCGCCAGAATCGCGCTTGATGACGATACTCTTCGGATCAAACCCCTTCTTCGCAAAATTGGCTGGTGCGCGAAATGAAGTTGCATCAATCGAGCGTGTGTTTGCCGGCACCGTCCTGCAGACAGGTTCGCACGCCACTGAAACTTATGTCAAGCAACGGGCTTCGTCGTTTGACGTGCTGCATTTCGCAACGCACGCCGTCGTCGACGAGTGGTCGGGAGCAACTGCAGCACTCGCGCTTTCCCCCACTGCTGCCGACGATGGATTTCTTGACAGCAGCGAAATTGCACAAATGCAGTTGAAGGCGTCCCTGGTAGTGCTCTCGGCGTGCCGAACAGTTGGCGGCGAAGTTATCGCGGGTGAAGGAGTGCGCGGCCTGACTTCGGCGTTCTTGCAGGCGGGTGCACGAAGCGTCATTGCCACCGGCTGGCGCGTGAATGATCGCGATGTGGTGCCAATTGTCACTTCATTGTACGAACAACTGTCAAGCGGAAAGCCGGTTGGTGCGTCTTTGCGTTCCGCACAATTGGACGCAATCAAACGGGGTGTATCACCAACGGCGTGGGGCGCGTTTATTCTGGTAGGCGACCCGTGGCGCGCAATTGCTAGCGGTTCGGCTTCGCGCTCAACCGCACGCGAGTAATTGCCGAGCGGCGCTCGTTGCCGTCGGCACGACGCGCAGTAACAAACCAATCGAATGATGGAAGGGAGGCGACGCGCGCTGCATCATCAGTCGGAAGCGGCAACGAGGTATTCGCGGTGACACGAGTCAAGACAACAACACCGTTTGTATCAAGCACTTCCAACTCGTAGCTTGACGCACCTGCAACACCTTGCCACGAGAATTTTCCAACGTCGGCGAAATTTACGGTTGCTACAGGTGAAATGAGGATCACATCACTTGCACCATCAGGCGCCCCACGAACAATTACGTCGGGAGACCTAAGCAGCTTGTTCGTGCCGAATCCGATCGCCAGCAACAACACTGCGGCGGCAGCAACTCCCGTGAATGTGTGCAGTTTGCTGCGCCTATTCGCAGTGCTATTGGTTGCTGATTGAACGCTACGCAACAGCGCAAAGTCTTCTCGGCAGTACGCGCATGAGAACACGTGATCAAACAGTGCCATGCTCGTGCTATCGCCCGCAGCGTCATTGCCTGCTGCGAGTGCTTCCAGTTTCTCGGGGGATGGGCACGCCGAGCAATCCGCAGGCGCGCTGGCGCTCACGTAGGCGTTATAGGCCGACTTCAATTTTTCGTCGCTCATGAATTCTCCGCCCAGCTGAAACCGGCGCGTGTAAGTCGCTCACGCAAGTCCTGCAAACCTCTGTACAGCAAGTTTCGGACTTTCGCGTCCGACCATCCGAGAACAGTCATGATTTCGGTACGTTCGTATCCGGAGAGGTGCATGCGCACAACAACGCGACGTGCTTCCACCATGGTGGCGAGCTCCCGCGCTATTGCGGCGCCAAGATCTGATGTTAGCGCATCAGAATCGGCGCTGAGTTGGGAAACGAGCGCCGACGTTGGCGCTGAGTCCATGGTTGGCTCGCGAGCTTCGTTGCGCCGACGTTTGCGCACCATGTCGAGCGCGGCCGAAACTGCCGTCCGATACACGTATGACGTTGGCAGTCGCGAAATCTCCTCACTATCCGAATGGGCACGCCACAATCGAATGCGAATTTCCTGCGAAAGCACATCCAACTCCGAATCACTCACGCCGTGTCGCGCTCCAATGGCGCGAACCAGGCGCCCAAAACGGGCCAGCGTGGCCTCAAGCTGCAGCGAAAAGGGGTCAGTGGACGCGGGAGACAAAGTCACTCCCGATCGTAGGCAAATACGGCGCAGCTCGCCAGGGTACGACCCACGTCGCGCGAGTAATTATTCAATGTCGATGCGAAATTTTATTGCGAGCGGCACTCAAAAACGCAGCAACAATTGGTGGCGCCTCTCCGCGCAGTGCAGCCCGCTCGGGCTGAAATAGTGTTGCGACAAAGAACGGATGCGAATCGAGTTCGACGGCCCGCAACTCGCCGCCATTATCCTCCGCTGACATCTTGAGCGAAGCCGCCGTTAACGCCTCGCGAAACTGAGGATTAATTCCGTACGAGCAGTGATAGCCTTCGTGCGTTTCCAGCGTGCCGTACGCGTTTGCAAGTTTGGTGTGCGGTTGCAGTCGTAGCGTTTCGCTTTTCTCAACCAGCGAGCAGGTTAACAGCGCAATGACACTACGGGCCGCGTCCGGAGAAGTCTCGGCGTGATCTGCATCGTACCAACCCAACACGTTTCGAGCGTACTCAATCACTGCGTGTTGAAACCCGCCACACGTTCCGAGAAATGGGACGTTGTTTTCGCGCGCGTAGCGAATGGCCAGCAATGCACCGTCCATGCTGCGATATGGGCTCGCTGGAACGCACCAGAGTGCATCGAAGTTTTTCAACCATGAGGTGTCGTGAATTTGGTCCGTCGGAAGCCACGTCGCGTTTACTTCGATACCGACTTGCTCCGCGGATAGTTGCAGCGCTCGCGGAATTGCCTGATGAGCGACGACGGTTTCGTCACAATCGCCAATAAGAGCAATGCGAATTGCTTTCAAGACTGTTGATCGGCTTTCGGCGGCGCACTGTTCGTTGCACGTCCGGCACGCGAACGGTCGGCCAGCGCGCGCTTAATCAGTGCAATTTGTCCGCCGTGATACGCTCCGTGTTCCACTACTCCATTGAGCATTTCCAGCACGGTGTATTTCTGGGCAGGTACCATCGCATCGAGCGCGCGGTCGTCCAGCTTCTCAACGATTGTCGCGAGAATCTCGTGTGATGCCATGAGCCGAGCGAGCGCCGCACTCCACGATTTTTCGTCGGTGTGACTGGCGACTCCCGGCCAGTCCTGTGCATCGGTTGGCGTTGGTTGTTCGCGCATGGACAATCGTTCGCGTACAATGTTCGCCCACGCGGTGATGTGCAAAACGAGTTCCCAAATTGAGTGCGCGCCTTTGATCGGCCGGGCCGCGGCCTGCGTTGGCGTGATGTCGCCAAGTAGTTCGCGTACTGCATCGCCGTGCCAGATTGGACCAGCAAGAGTGCGGCGAATGCGATCGGCGGTAAATTCGGTGCGTTTCATTCAGGTGGTCTTGCGTTCTAATGGCGGAGAGAAAGAACCGGTGCCGCGCGCAATCGGATGTTCTGCCTCAAGATACGCGCTTTTGACTCTGACCCCAAGCGGCTTTGACTCTGGTCCAGAGACGCCTCCAAAGCGCCTCACGAGGCGGCAAAGCTAACACAACCCCTTGACTCCATAACCGATTGGTTATAGTATCGTATTCAGGTACATAACCAACTGGTGATGGACATGAACCCCTCTGAACGCCTCAACGCCACCTTTTTCGCTCTGGCCGACCCCACTCGGCGCGCCATTCTGGCGCGACTCGCCGACGGCGAGGCCTCCGTGGTGGAGCTGACCAGGCCTTTTGGAATCAGTCAGCCCGCCATTTCGAAACATCTCAAGGTTCTGGAAAATGCCGGCCTCATTTCGCGTGGACGCGACCAACAACGAAGGCCAGGAAAACTTGAAGCAAAGCCTCTTGGCGAGGTGGCCGATTGGCTGGAAAAGTACCGACAGTATTGGGATCTGAATTACCGCCGACTCGACATTCTGCTTGACGAACTGCAGTCGCTCGAGAAGAAGACGAAAAGCAAAAAACGCTGACCGCATCCGCAAACATTTCGCATTCACTTCAAAACTGCTTTAGAACATAACGGAGAACATCATGAACAAACTCACAATTACTGCCGGCGACAACAATGATTTGATCATGACGCGATCGTTCGACGCGCCGCGCGACCTTGTCTTCAAGGCATTTACTACTCCTGAACTGATCAAGCGTTGGTTGTTTGGCCCGCCGGGCTGGGAGATGACGGAATGCGCCATCGATCTGCGCGTTGGCGGCAAGTATCGTTACGCCTGGTCGAACATCGACGGCAGCTCAATGGGAATGGGTGGTGAATATCGCGAAATCAATAAACCTGAAAAAATTGTCAGCACCGAGAAGTTTGATCAGGCGTGGTACGAGGGGGAGGCAATTGGCACGCTGACGTTGACCGAAGCGAACGGCAAAACAACAGCAGTAACGAAGGTGCAATACGGCTCGAAGGAAACGCGTGATAACGTGCTCAAGTCTCCAATGGAAAGTGGCGTTGCGGCCGGCTACGATCGCCTCGAAGAAGTGCTGGCGTCGCTATGACTTCGATTGTTATGGAGCGCAAACCGCGCAGTGGCGTTCTGGCGGTGGTGCTGGGCATCGTCGTGATTTTCGTGGCCTCGCTTGCCACTGATCAGGTTCTGCATGTGCTCAACGTGTATCCGCCGTGGGGCGAACCGATGTGGGACAACAAACTGAACGCGATTGCGCTGTCGTATCGATTGGTGTTCGACGTGCTCGGGGGGTACGTCACTGCGCGGCTCGCTCCGCATGCGCCGATGAAATATGCAATGAGGCTCGGGTATGTCGGACTTGTACTCAGCGTCCTGGGCGTCGTTGGCGGATACATGGCGAAGGCCGGCCCGATGTGGTATCCAATTGTACTTGCGATCACAGCATTACCAAGTGCGTGGCTTGGCGGCGCGCTGTATGTGCGCGGGCGACGGTAACAGTCGGACATCGAGGTGCCGTGAAAGAAAGGTGAACTGCCTTTGTTAACGCGGATCGGACAACAGACCTCCGAGCGCGGGACTATTATCGTAGCGCAAATTTGCGATCGGAATATTTGTTGAAACTGCAACAACGACTGCAATCTCGAAGTGTCACTCGCAAGACGGGCGCAGTTATCAAAAAAATGATGTCTGCGCCCGTCTTTTTGTAACTGAGTTCAATTTAGTAACAATCCGCGTCTGCAGTTTATCCGCGTCTCAGTGCAGTTGCTGTTCCAACGTTCTTACTACGCCGCAGTCTTCGTTTGCCCGAGATGCAAAATCCGCCACAACCCCAGCCCCGCCACAGTAAAGATCGCAAACCACACCGTCGCGATTGACGTTTTGCCGTACAGGAAACTGCCGGTACCGAACAACGCGGAGTACACGAACACGCAGCCCAGCACCCAGCCGCCGAGCGCAACGGTCAAGCTGTCGGGTGATGGGCCAACGCCGGCTTCGGCGCGAACGCTTGTCCAGCCTGGGCCTGCAGGACGTACACGTTTGTAGAACGAAACCAGCGTTGCGCGATCCGTTGGTGCCGTCAGGTACGTGACGCTAACCCAGCAAAGCGTCGAGACAAGTACTGTGATGATGAGCGACCAATGATCTGGAATTGCGTGTCCCTGTTTCGCGGCGACAAAGAAGCCAATTGAAATGATGAACGAACTCGCCATTGCTGCAACTTC
>JBDUAX010000599.1:0-2581 GCA_040004455.1 Gemmatimonadaceae bacterium | reverse complement strand
TCACATCACGATAACTGATTGTCTCGTACAGCCGCGCGGAAGTGTCCTTTTTCGGGTCGGCGGAATACACGCCGTCGACGCTGGTTGCCTTGATGATCACATCCGCCTTCATCTGGATGGCTCGCAACACCGCGGCGGTGTCGGTTGAAAAATACGGATTGCCCGTACCGGCGGCAAAGATCACGGTGCGCGATTTTTCAAAATGGCGAAGTGCACGGCGCCGAATGTACGGTTCCGCCAATTCTTCCATGCGAATGGCCGTCATGACGCGCGTATCGAGTCCTTTCTTTTCAAGGACATCCTGCAGTGCCAACGCGTTGATGACGGTTCCAAGCATGCCCATGTAGTCGGCATTCACTCGGTCCATACCCATCTGCGAGAGCTGCGATCCGCGCACAATATTGCCGCCACCCACGACGAGCCCCAACTGCACACCCATTCCAGCGACGTTCAAAATCTGATCGGCGAAAAAACCGATGCGATCAAAATCAAACCCGACACCCTTATCGCCAGCGAGCGCTTCTCCGGAAATCTTGAGAAGCACTCGCGGATAACGCAGCGTTTCGGTCACTGTCTCGCTCAATCGGCGCCGAGTTGCAAACGCACAAAACGATCAACCTTGATGCTGCCGCCAACGCGGCCAACAGTGTCGGCGATGACATCAGCAATCGTCTGCTTTGGATCACGCACCCATGGTTGTGGCAGCAGTGTGACGTCTTTCAGAAACGCTTCGACTTTGCCAGTCGCGATTTTTGCAATCATCGCATCGGGCTTGCCAGCTTCACGCGCCTGTTCCTCAGCAATGCGTTTTTCAGAGTCGATCTTTTCCTGCGGTACGCCATCACGATCAACCGCGATGGGCGATGTAGCCGCGATATGCTCCGCGATGAATTTGATGAGTTCTCGTGTGGCTTCGTGGCTCGCAACTTCTGGTGACGAGGCCGTGATCTGCACAAGCGTCGCGAGTTTCTTGTTGTGGTGGCGGTAGATGCCCACTTGTCCGTTCGGACCCCCGTCGAATCGTGCCACGCGTTTCACAACGGTGAGCTCGCCCGTTTTCGCCGACGTTTCCTTCACGAATTCACCAACGGTGCGGCTCTTGTCCGTAGCCAGCGGCTCCGCCAGAAATGCTTCGGCGTTAGTCGCGTGTGAACCGGCCATCTGTGTAACCAATGCATTTACGAATGTGCCGAAATCTTCGTTACGGGCAACGAAATCCGTCTCACACCCAACTTCGACGAGAATTCCTGATTTTCCGTTGTCGAGAATTTCGCCGCCTACAATTCCTTCGCTCGCCGAACGATCAGCACGCTTGTCAGCTTTGGCAATTCCCTTTTTGCGCAGGAATTCAATAGCCGTATCCATATCGCCACTGGTTTCTTCAAGCGCCTTCTTGCAATCCATCATACCCGCGCCGGTGCGCTGGCGAAGTTCACTGACCATTTTCGCCGTAATCGGTGTCATGCTATGGGCCCTGGGTTTTAAGTGTCGTTCAAGTATCAAAACTAGGTCTTTTGTACGAACGCCGCCGGCACGGGCCGGCGGCGTTCGGAGCAACCTGCATAGTGGAAGGCGACGGCATTACTGCGCACCCTCCTCCTGCTTGTTACTCCGCGGTTTCGGCGCCTTCGCTGGGGGCTTCATCAGAGCCACCCTCAGCGTCAGCGGCGCCGCCCGTCTTGAGGCGGGCTGCAATTGCTTCTGGCTTTGCGCGGCGGCGACGTGGACGACGGCGACGACGTTCTTCATCGCCACCAGCGTCCCCACCACCACTGTTTCCACCACCACTGTTTCCGCCGCCACCGCCACCGCCACCGCCGCCACCACCTCGGCCACCACGATCACCACCGCGGTCACGGCTTTCCGTGCCACGATCGGTGCTGTACACAAACGATTCCGATTCGTCTTCCACTGGACGCGCTGGTGCTTCGCGACGCGCTTCGGCAATCGTGTCGCCGATCACTTTCGCAATCAACTCCACTGAGCGAATGGCGTCGTCGTTACCGGCAATGGGAACAGTGATGAGATCGGGATCTGCATTGGTATCGACGATGGCGACTATCGGTACGCCGAGCTTGTTCGCTTCGCTAACGGCGATGCGCTCTTTCTTGGAATCGATGATGAACAGCAAACCAGGCAAGCGTCCCATCGACTTGATGCCGGACAGGTATTTGCCAAGCTTTTCACGCTGACGCGACATGAGGAGCTGTTCTTTCTTCGTATAGTTCGCAAGCGTGCCGTCTTCAGCACCCGCTTCGAGTTCTTTGAGTTTCTTGACCTGCTTTTTTACCGTCTGGAAATTCGTCAACATGCCACCCAACCAACGCTCGGTTACAAACATGGAACCAGATCGTTCGGCTTCTGATTTCACGATGGCGGCGAGCTGGCGCTTGGTGCAAACGAAGAGCACGCTGTCGCCGCGCAATACCACTTCGCGTACGAGCTTCTGCGCCAATTCAATTTGGCGGAGCGTTTTCTGCAGATCGATGATATGGATGCCGTTGCGTTCCGCGAAAATGAAGCGGCGCATTTTGGGGTTCCAGCGACGGGTTTGGTGCCCGAAGTGAACGCCCGCGGCGAG
>JBDUAX010000175.1:0-8645 GCA_040004455.1 Gemmatimonadaceae bacterium | reverse complement strand
TGAGCGAAGCGCGGCGCAATTTTTTCTACCAGCAAACCGACGGCATTCGGATAACGGTTCGCCCGAGTTATCAAAGCGAACATTCCAATCCGGTGCTTGGCCAATACAAGTTCGCGTATCGAATTCGAATTGAAAATGTTGGCGCGCAGGGAGCACAGTTGCGCACGCGTCGCTGGCTTATTCACGATCCAGTGGGCGGCGACAACGTTGTCGAAGGTGAGGGAGTGGTGGGCGAGCAACCGCATTTGCTGACCGGTGAAGTGCACGAGTATCAGTCGTTTTGCGTGCTGCGGTCACCCACCGGGTGGATGGAAGGTGTGTACCGATTTGTTCGTGATGACGGTTCGTCTTTTCTTGCAACAATTCCGCGATTTATTTTGAACGCCGAAACGCGCCCGACATTTTGAGTCAGGCAGATTCCGCGGCGGATCACCTTAACGATTCGATTGGAATTGCCTGAGCGAATGACTCAAACAACACATTGAAGTGGTCGGGTTGCAACAAATCCGACATCATCAACGCCAGCAGTGCGGCCAGGGCGGGCTCGGCTACGGGGCGGAGGACAACGCCGTCACTGTTGGCCACCGCATCTGAATCAAGCCGCTTACTGACCAGCTGAAGCAACGGGCCCGCTATCGCGTCCCGGTCGGAAGCTCGGTCCGACTTTCCTATTAGAATCGCGACCGCCGAGTCGGCCACCCAAAATTCGTCGCGTTTGGTGACCAGTTCATAGCGGGCCACAACTTCCAACTCCGTGCCTGCGCCAAGTGCGGCGAGCCGCTGGAGGAAGCGCCTGACAAGCAGGGAATTGGGACCATAGGGCAAACGATTTTCAATCAAACTTTCCTTATCCGTGAGGTGGCTTGTGGCCAGTTGGTGATTGCTCGGCTTAGATTAAAGGGTTGCGGCGCGCTCGATTCCCGATCACGCCACCCCAATTCAAGGGCCAAGGTTTTCAACGACATGAGTAAGCAGGACGCGATTGAACTTGAAGGAACGGTTACTGAGTTACTGCCCAACGCCACGTTTCGTGTCACTGTGCAAACGGGACACGAGGTGCTCACCACCCTCGCTGGAAACATGCGTCGCAATCGCATTCGAGTTCTGGCCGGTGATCGCGTAACTGTCGAAGTGTCGCCATACGATTTGACTCGCGGGCGCATCACATTCCGCCACAAGAATTGATCAAGTACATTTTCAAGTACTGACAATCGCCGCCCAGTTTGGGCGGCGCGCTTTACTGAAGCAATAGCGGTAGCACCCATACGGTTACACCAATTGCCGTGATAAATGCGGTGACAGCAATGACGACGACATACCAAATGCGTTTTGGCTCCACCAATTGCGTGCGTCCCGAGCGCACTCCGCCAACAGCGCGAACTCCCGAACGAATTGCCGGCACATTTTCTGTGATGTGAACGATTTTGGCAATCGGTGGGCGCTCTTCCAGGGCTTCTTCGCCGACAGTATTGGGAGTGAGTCCGTACTGTACTTCGAAACCAAGCGGGTTACCTCGTGCTTGCGAAGACTGTTTTTCCGGAAGCGAATTCAATGTCGGCGGCGGTGGCTCAACCAAATCGAACGCGGCGTCATCGACGATGTGCTCCGGTTTCGCCGCAGCGAGCAGCGCGTGGTGCAACTCCACATCGAGCTCGTCTTTCAAATCCAGTGAATCGATCAGGCCAGTTCCCTGCGCGATGCCATCAAAATTGTGTGACGCGTCTTCGGGAAATTCGTTCACAGTTTCAGCGTAGCTCAACACGACGTTGGGGAGTGAATCCATCAGGTCTGCATTCTCCCGCACCGCAACATTGTTTGGCGGCGTGCTGCGCAACAATTCATCGGTTTCGGCAATTGCTTCGCGCAGCATGATATCGTCCGATGCGTTGGCGACATCGGCATCGCCAAATGTGTGCGCCGGAACCACTGACGGCGTGCCCTGATTGTTCGAACGCACATTCGCAATCATCACGAGCAATTGCTCGGCAGGCGCTGTGTTTTCGTTCAGCGAACGCAATAGCGAAAGCATGCGAAGTGCGTATCGGTGGGCATCCGATGCTTGATTGGCGCTCAACAGCAGTCGTGAGGCGTTCTCAAGCAACATCGATACGAGCAATCCGCTGCCGTCGCCGAGTTTCAGTTCGACCGACGCGATGGCGCGGTTCAGGAGCGAAAGAGCGTGATCGAACTGGCCGTTCGCTCCCAGCACCACCGCCCAATCGGCGCGCGCACGCGCCACCGAAAGGGTGTCCTCACCGAATAGGGAAACTCGAATGGCGCAACTGCGCTCCGCATACGGCAGCGCTTCGCGCACATAACCCGCCTGAAAGTGCGCCTGCGCGAGATTGGCGCACACTTGAGACTGTGCCTCCAGGCCTTCATTATCGATCGGAACTTTGACTGACAATTCGTCGAGCATTGCGATAGCGTGTTCAAACGCCACAATTGCTTCGGGCCAACGTCGTTGACTCGACAACGCGAGCCCGACGTTGTTGTGATCCCGCCAGTTCTCGCTTGTTGGTTCGGCGTGATTGGATTCCATTCCGAAAATATCACCTCTCTGCTGGCGATTCGGCACCGACGAAGTAGTGTTTGTCATCGCCAATCCGAATCGTCACTGTGCCACCAGGCCTGCGAACTTATGACACGGTTATCGATTAAGAAAAGCGTTGCGCTTTGCGGCAAGATTGTATTGGCTGCGCTACAGCTGGGAACGCTTGCTGCGTGTGAGGGCAAGCAGGAAGTCTCGGCGAATCGTCGTAGAATGGATAGCGTTCTTGCAAATCGCGACACTTCCATGTTGCGTATCAAGCGAGAGCAGGACTCGATGATTGCTATTATGGACGGCAAATCACCGGGAAAAATCAGCATACCTGCACCCGGAGCAAAGACGAGCACGTCGACTACTCCGGGCGCGAGCAGCATCACACCGTCGGCCAACAAGCAATCGACCAGCGCTATAGCGCCAGCAACGGTGGCCAAGGGTCCTGCTTCCGTAGCTCCAGGAACGAGAGACACGTCACTTACACCTGGTCAAGAGACCAGGAAGCCGGTGAATACCCACGAAAACAGTCCTTCCAACGAACGAGCACGCGCGAAAGGAGATAGCATTGCGAACGCGCGAGCCGACCGAATGTTGGGAATTACGTCGGGACGCGGTGCCGGTGGCGACACTATTCGCGGATTTATAGAAATGCAGGGCAGACCACCCGCATCGCGCGCTGCGTTGCGCATCGACAAGGGGCACAAAATTGTTGCGTTGACCGGTATCGCCAGCGAAGGGTTGTCAAATGTTGTTGGTGGCGATGTGATGGTGCGCGGCATCAAAGTAAGCGCGCTCGACGTGGTGGTCTCGTCGTATGTCGTGCGTGCAATGCGCGGCGCTCCGGCACTCGATGGCAAGCTGCGTTCGAACAGCGGTGCCTGGTCACTCGAATTGTCCGACAAGAGCGGCGTAAAGCGATTAAGCGCCGTGCCAGGTGACTTGCAAATCGCTGAAAATGCGCGCGTTTGGATTGTGTTCGCGCCAGGCACGAGCACTCCCAAACAGTACGGCGTTATCTCAATGCATTAGCCTGCACGCACACTGTCAGTGCGCGCTTAGCTCTCACGAATAGCTGCCATCGGAGTTTCACGATACACATCTCGGCTCGTGATGAACCCGATGAGCATGGTGAGCAGCAGCATACCACCAGCAATTGCGAAGGTCGGAAGAATTGCGGGATCGAATGTGTCTTTGAATACGAAGTGCGTTAATCCCCACGCTCCACCCAACGCCAGCACCATTCCGGTGAGGGCTCCCAATGCTCCCAGAGCTCCATACTCCGCGAGTAGAATGCGTGCGACCTGCGCGCGCGACGCGCCCAGTGTGCGCAACAGCACTCCTTCGCGAATTCGTGCGCGGCGGGTGGCGGCGACGGCGCTAAAGAGCACTGGAATTCCCATCGCCAGCGCAAATGCACCCAGAAAGCGCACAGCCAGCGTAACTCGTGAGACAATGCTGCCGATTGTATTGCGCACGAGAGTCAGGTCGAGACTTGAGACGTTTGGAAAGCGTCGCACCGCGTCACGTTGAATTACTGCGATCGTCGCCGCCGAGGAGACATTGGCCACGAACACAAATTGTTGCGGCGCGTGACGCAACGCGGCCGGTTCAAACACAACGAAAAAATTCGGTTCAAAACGCGCCCAATTGACGGTGCGCAAACTTGTGAGCACCGTACGCACTTCAACACCTTGCACATTCCAGACGAGGGTGTCGTTCAAGGAAACCTTCATGTCCTTCGCGAGTCCTTCTTCCATTGAAATTGCGTAAGGCAATTCGGGATTTGCGTTGCGCGACGAAGCGCGAGTGGCAGAATCGGCAAACCAACTTCCAGCCGTTAATTTTTCCGACGTCATCATGCTATCGCGATATGTTGAGCGATACTCGCGACGCAACGACCACCCGGCACGATGCGCGGCCGTATCGGTTTGCAACTGCTGTGTGGTGCGCCCGTTAATTGACTGGAGGCGCATTGTGATGATTGCGGTCTGTTGCCGCGCAACAATGCCGTTCGACCTGATAAGGCTGTCCAGTGGAGCGGCCTGATTGTCCTGCACATCGTAAAACAGCAGATTGCCGGGTGACGTTGATTCAGTGAGCTGAATGCGTTTCAATTGATTCGATTGAACCAGAAACACAGTGCTCAATAGAAAGGCGCCAAAACCAAGTGCCAGTGTGACTGCTCGCGTTTGATTTGCCGGCCTGTGCAAATTAGCGATGCCCTGACGAAGTGCAAACGCCCACGACGGCCGCACGATGCGTTTGGCCAACGCGATCAACAGCGAAGCGGCGACGTACAGAATAATTCCGGCGCCTGCAATTGCCGCACTGACCCACAATCCCTGCCGCAACGTCCCCATGCGAATTGCAGTAATTGCCACAATGCTTGCTACCAACAAAAGGTCGACAACGATACGCAAGGGATCATTCCACTGACGCGGGACTGCGGCGCTATCGGTATTCCGGCGAAGCGCTTGCAGCGGCGAAATGCGACGAAGTGCGAGCAGGGGTCGCATTGCGAAAACGAGCGACACCCAAACACCTGTCGTCAGTCCGATGAGCAACGGTCGCACCTCAACCGCTACTCGTACATCGAGAGGCAGAAAGTCACCAACAATTTTTGGGAAACCGTATTGCACGAGTACGCCGAGTGCCGCGCCGGCAGTCGCGCCAACCAACCCCATGGCGGCGGCCTGAATAACGTACAGTGCCAGCACTTGTCGACTTGTTGCACCCAGACACCTTAGCATCGCGACGGTGTCGATTTTCGCAGCGACAAATGCATTCACGCCGCTTGCCACGCCTATGCCTCCCAGCAACAGCGCCACCAATCCGATAATGCTCAGGAAATTTGCGAGTCGCGAAACGGTTTCGGTTAAGTCGCGCTCCGTTTCCTGCACGGTGCGCACGCGAATGCGCGCAACCGGAGTTTTGGTTAGCTGCGAACTGTCGGCAGTTTTGATTGCAGCGCTTAGCACACTGTCTTCTTCCGCCTGATCGGCCTGTGCCTGCGCGCGCGACGGCTGCCCCTGTCGCGCCTCGCGTTCTTCACGCTCGGCAGAACGTGGATCGAGACGCCGGCGCAGCGATTTGGCCAACGCTGCTGCTTCGCTCGTCCCGGCCTTATTGGGAGGCAACTGCAGCACCACGTCGTAGTCGGCGCGACTTCCAAAGCGCAGCAAACCCATCGCGGGTAGCCATTTGTACGCTACGTAAACGCGTGGCCCAATCACACTCGTAATCGCAGCGTCTCCCGGCACGTTTCCGAGTGTGCCTGCAATCTGAAATTTCTTGTCGCCGAGCTTGAGCGAGTCGCCGACTCTTGTGTCGAGTGCTGTGAGAAGTGATGCGTCAACCAGAACGACTGCTTCATTCTGCAATCGCGCCCATGCTTCGAGTGGTTGCGTTTCAATTGAACCGTAAAACGGATAGCCGTTGGTCACCGCACGCATTTGCACCAGGCGTGTGCCACCGGTTCCATCGGCCAATGCCATCGATGCAAGATTCGTAACGCGCGCGCTTTTTATACCTGTGCGACCCAGAGAGTCGAGCAGTGAATCAACTGAGGCAGGATAGGCCGCACGCGTTTCCAATGCGAGATCGCCGCCAAGCAGCGTGCGTGATTGTTCGCGAATTGAACCAGTAACGTTGTCGGCAAACGAATCAATTGCAACGAGCGCGGTGACTCCCAACGCAATAGACGACATGTATAGCGCCAATCGACGGCGCGCGGTGCGACTTTCTTTCCAGGCCAGCCGCAACAATCCTTGTACTGTCATCGCCGCTTACGCTTCGCGGTGATGAACATCTTCAACAACTGCCCCATCGCGCAGCCGAATTGTGCGTTGTGTTCGCGCAGCTAATGCAGAATCGTGGGTGACCAGCACGACCGTGCAACCGCTTTCGCGATTCAGCGCTTCCATCAACTGCACGATGTTTGCGCCCGTGGTTTCGTCGAGATTTCCGGTTGGTTCGTCGGCAAAAAGAATGCGTGGCGTATTCACGAATGCTCGCGCCAACGCAACGCGCTGCTGCTCGCCTCCAGACAATTGCTGCGGAAAATGGTGCAGCCGGTCTCCCAGCCCAACGCGAGTGAGCAATTCGCGCGATTGTGCGGCCGCTTGCGAAACAGAGACAAGGCCGCGCAACTCAAGGGGCACCTGCACGTTTTCAATTGCAGTCAGGGTTGGAATAAGCTGGAAACTTTGAAACACAAACCCTACTTTCTCGCCGCGAAGTGCGGCACGCTGATCTTCATCGAGCCGTCCCAAATCGGTGCCATCCAGCGTCACCGTACCGCGCGACGGCGTGTCCAACCCCGCGAGAAGCCCCAGCAGCGTAGTTTTCCCACTACCCGAAGGGCCCACTATGGAAACGAACGCTCCCTGGGGAATTTCAAAGTTGACGTCGCGCAAAACGGTGAGGCGCTGGGCCCCACTCGGATAATCCTTGGTCAGGTCTTGAGCAACGAGCATGCGATTTAAGAAAAAGGGAAACGGGCACGCAGTGCGCGCCTTTGTGGTATTGGCAGGGTTGCTTGCGTCGGCCGACTTATTGGTCGCGTGCAGCGGCGACAAACAATCGAAAACGTCTGCTGTTGTTGCTGCGAAATCAACCGGAAGCGACACGAGTGCCGCAACCGGTCATTCGGCTACCAAAGACGCTACCAATGGTTCGCCGCGCGCACGCGTTGTCATACTCGGCACCAGCCTCACGGCCGGACTCGGCCTCGACCTCAGTGATGCTTACCCCACGCTGCTGCAGAATATGGCCGATTCACTGAAGTTGCACGTCAATATTGTGAACGCGGGATTGAGTGGCGAAACATCGGCCGGAGCGTTGCGCCGTGCGGATTGGGTGCTCGAGCAGCCGGCAGCGGCCGTCGTGTTGGAGGTCGGCGCGAACGATGGGCTTCGTGGCGTGAACCCCGATTCAACGCAGGCCAATATCGAAGCGCTGATTGCCGCCATTCGAAAGAAAACGCCGCAGCCCGAAGTGTTGCTGGTACAAATGGAAGCGCCGCCAAATTTCGGTGCCGATTACACCGCGCGATTTCACAGAGCGTATGCTGCCGCTGCCCGTTCGCAAAAAATTGAGTTGCTCCCTTTCTTGCTCGATAGCGTGGCCGGCATTACATCGCTTAATCAGGGAGACGGCATACATCCAAACAAAGTCGGCGAAAAAATAGTTGCTCGAAACATGTTCAAGGCGCTGTTGCCGTTGCTCACCAGGCTTTCCAAAACGGAATAACCAAACGAATAATGATGCCACATCGGTTGTCCTCTACAGTTGCGCTCTACAGTCTGCTGCTGTTTACGCCGCCGAGTTTTTCGATCGGTGCGAATGCGGCCCAACAGGAGCCAGCGGCGCGCGCTGCACTTTCTGATCCGGCGCTTTCACCCGACGGAAAAGAAACTGCATTCGTTGCCGGGGGTGACATTTGGACTGTGCCGTCGGAAGGGGGCATTGCACGTTTGCTTGTTTCGCATCAAGCGACGGAATCGCGGCCGCTTTATTCTCCCGATGGAACGCAACTCGCATTTGTCTCAACGCGAACGGGCAACGGCGACATCTACATTCTGAATCTTTCTACCGGTTCGCTGTCGCGCCGCACCTTTGATGATGGACGTGATCAGCTCGACGCATGGTCGCGCGACGGGCAGTGGCTGTATTTCTCAAGCACGAGTGGTGACGTGGCGGGCATGAACGACGTGTGGCGCGTACGTGCGAAAGGCGGGCAGCCCATGCAGGTTGCTGCCGATCGGTACGCGTCGGAGTATTGGGCGTCGCCATCTCCCGATGGAAAAACCATTGCGATTACAGCGCGCGGAACCGTATCCGGGCAGTGGTGGCGCCACGGGCGCTCGCATCTCGACGAAAGCGAACTGTGGCTGGTGCATAACATCGACGCCGCGACACCATCGTACGAACGCCTGGGTGAAGCTGGCGGTGGCAAGGATGCATGGCCGCAATTCACACCCGACGGCGAAAGCGTGTACTACATGAGTGATCGCAGTGGTCAGGAAAATATTTGGCAAAAACCACTGAAAGGAACCGCGAAACAGATTACCCACTTCACAAACGGTCGCGTGCTGTGGCC
>JBDUAX010000598.1:0-2585 GCA_040004455.1 Gemmatimonadaceae bacterium | reverse complement strand
GGGCAACGCCTTCGCCGCTTTTCCTGTCATGATGGGCGGAATTGGTTTGCCGCTCGTCGTTCAGAAATTCGGCGGTGACGTCGTCTCCGTTGCAGCCATTGGAATGTTGTCGGGCTTTTGCGGAACGCTCATGACACCAATGGCCGCAAACTTCAACATTGTCCCCGCCGCATTGTTAGAACTCAAAGATCGTAACGCTGTCATCAAAGTGCAGATTCCCACGGCGTTCATGCTGCTGGCCGCCAATATCGGCCTCATGTATTACTTCGCCTTTCTCAATCGCTAGCAGTCATCATGTCAGAAAACGCCGTTGCACTGCGAATGACGCCCGAACGTGCTTCGCGATTCGCGAAGCTCGCGCTGTCGCATGTTACTCGGGAATACCCCAACAAGCTCGATCACGTGTTGTCGTCCGTCGCCGATGCAAAAGGTCCGCGCGATTTGCATCCCATTTTTTACGGCAGTTTCGACTGGCATTCGTGCGTGCATGGCTATTGGCTGCTGGCCAACATTTTGCGCCGGTTTCCCGAGGCTCCCGAAGCGACGCGCATTCGCTATTTGTTCAACGCGCATTTCACAACCGCCAACGTAGCCGTCGAACGAGATTACGCCGCGCACCCTGCGCACGCCGGTTTTGAGCGTCCTTACGGCTGGGCGTGGCTGCTGATGCTGAGTGCCGAGTTATCGAGAAATGATTCCGAGGAAGGCACGCGTTGGTTCAACGCACTGCAGCCGCTCGCCGATGTGTTCGTAAACAGTTTCCTGAATTTCCTGCCGAGGGCGACGTACCCAATTCGAACGGGCACGCACTACAACACAGCGTTTGCTCTCGCGCTAGCGAGTGAATATTGCAGCGCCGTGAATAACGCTGAACTCGGCGCAGTTCTGAAAACGGCAGCCATCCGCTGGTATGGCAATGATGTTGATGCACCAGCCTGGGAACCAAGCGGTGATGATTTTCTCTCGGCAACGCTCGTTGAAGCGGAGTGCATGCGGCGATTGCTCCCTGCAGCCGACTTCATCTCGTGGTTCGAGAAATTCCTTCCGCGTATGTCGGATCGACAGCCTGCCACACTATTCGAACCCGCGATGGTAAGTGATCGCACCGACGGAAAAATTGCGCATCTTGACGGCCTGAATTTGAGCCGAGCCTGGTGTTGGAAATCGCTCACCGGCACAATTCTCAACAACACTGCTGCACACCAGCGCGTTCGCATTATCGCAGCGGCCTCGGCAAGCCTTCACTTGCAGGTGAGCCTGCCGCACGTCTCGGGAGACTACATGGGTGAGCATTGGCTCGCGACCTATGCCATGCTTGCGCTCGATGCGGGCGAATATCACACATAAAGCCATTCGAAGTATCGGGATCGAACGAAGTTGCGTGACTGCTGTCACTTTTGCGGCATTTTTGAATTGACAACTGTGAGTGTAATCTCTACCTATCCCGCGTGGTGATGGAACAACACAAGGCTCACAAGAGCCACCTTAACGCGGCGGCCACCGGCTACCGAGTTGAAGGCGCGACGGAATCAATTCACCGATTCCATCGCGCCATTTTTTTAGGAGCGCGACGATGCGACTGGAAGGGGCAAACTATTCTGGACTTGTAAAAGGGATGGCCTGCGGCGATCAACGCGCGGCTTCGCGACTCTACGATCATTGTAGTCCAATTCTTTACGCACTCGCCCTGCGTATAGTGGGTGATGCGAGCGACGCCGAAGAGGTCGTGCTGGATGTGTTCATACAAGCTTGGAGCGACGCCGCCGACTACCGGGACGATCGAAGTTCGGTGCTTTCCTGGTTGTCGATGATCACGCGGTCCCGGTCACTCGATCGCGTTCGTACGCGTGCTCGCCGGTCACGAGCGGTTGCGCGTGCGGTAACGGGGATGGGAGACGAACCGGTTGCAATTTCCGCAGGAAGTGTGATGGTGTCGGAAAGTCTTGAGCAAGAGGAACGTGCAATCGAATTGACGCGAGCGCTGCAGCAACTCTCAAACCCACAACGTGCGGCGATCGAGCTGGCATACTTCACCGGCCTTACACACCTCGAAATTGCGAATCGATTGGGTGAACCGTTGGGCACCATAAAGACGCGCATCCGGCTGGCTATTCTGCGAATGCGCGATACCCTGTCGGGCACTGTGTTGAAGGAAGGCATAACAGCATCCTCTGGCCGAATCGGCTGGGCAGGTTAGCATTCGCTGGTAGTTGGAATTCTCTTACCCGATGCCCTTCGCAGATGCCCGAGCGTCAACAAAACAGCAGCGAGCTTGACTCATCAATTTGGACCAGCTTTCAATACCGGTTGCTCAGAAAAATATCACCGAGCGAACCGACGTACATGTCGGGCGCTGCGTACGCAAATAAGAGTAAGCTCCGCGTTTTGCTCGGGGAAGATTTGTTGGACCGCATGAAAGGCAAGAACGTTGTGGATTTCGGGTGCGGTCATGGTGCCGAAGCCGTTGAAATGGCGGGGGTCGCGAAATCCGTTTATGGTCTCGATATTCTCGAGGAGTCGCTCAAAATTGCGCGAGGGCATGCACTCGCGGCCGGTGTTGCCGATCGCTGCACATTTGGCACCAC
>JBDUAX010000174.1:0-8649 GCA_040004455.1 Gemmatimonadaceae bacterium | reverse complement strand
AACCCAACTGCGGGGAAGCCCGCCACCGTGCATTCGGCCACCTCCAGCCAGTCATTCAACGTGCTGTGGAGAAACGCAGAATGATTCACATCGCGTTGGTCTGGCGCGCGACGTTCGTTCGGTTTGGTTTCCGGCAACTCCCCGCTTTCAATGAGTCGCGTGTACACGCCGGTGATGTCATCAAGTGAAAGCTCGCGCTCCCACAACCATAACGCGCCGGATGCGCGCCCGTTCCGCACGTCGAGTGAAAGATCGGTAAACCGTGCGTGACGCTGGTTGAATACGATGTGATCGACACCGAGTGCTTCGGCGGCCGAGATGGCAAATGCCAGCGGTGATTCGGATGGAATACCACAGAAGAGAATCATCACACTGAAGAAGCGCGCACTGAATGCTCAGTGGCAAACGCGGGGCGCCGTTTGCAAAGTGTAGACAACAGTGCAGCCAGATGCTCCGGCACAATTACATCCGGCGTTGTATCCGCTTGCACGAATAGCCACTCGCGTTCGTCGGCCGAGCTTACAAAGTGAACGCGCACGAGTACGACCTGCGCAGAACGCGCGAACCGCACGCACGATTCTTCAAGCAATGATGTGACGCCGTCGCGTTCGATGCCCTCAACCCAGGCAACATCTCCAATTACCAATACGCTGATTTGCCGTGTGCCAGTTGGTTCCGTGAACGTCGCTGGCCCGACACTGTGCAGAGGATCAGGCGCACGATCACTGCTGTCGCCAATAGCGCGCATCATGTCGGGCGCGGGAAAACGTCGCTGGCTTGTCGTCAGTCGCGCTGCGATTGTTTTCAGACCGGCGCGATGCGCAAGTATTTGCCATCGGAGCATGGTGAGCGGCGAGCTGCACAACGCGTGCGGCGAGGCCGCATTGACTACGGGGCAATGCAACCCGGCAAGCCAGCTCACGGCGAGCGCGTGCAACTCCGCTTGCGCATAGTCGCGGTCTACCGCCCGAAATTGCGTCAGTGGTGAAACTGGCACCACCCACAAACGATTGAAAACGCCCACAACGCTGGCGCTATCAATGGTGACGCCATTTCTCGTTGTAAATGAGGTGCTCACCGCGCGTCCCTGCACGCGATGCACCCAATGTTCGGCCAATGCCAGCTCGACGGGTGCAATTAGGGTGGCCGACGCCGATTGATTTGCCAGGACGGCCAACCGCACAGCGGTTGCATCCCGAGCGGCGTCGGCCAGTATGAGGAGTGTCATGACGCGCGCGCGAGCACCGTCAGCATCGAAACGCCGACGATGCCCGCAGGCTGTATCAGGTCTCGTCCGCTTTATCGAGATGACGTTTCATCATCGCCGATTCGCCTTGCATGTCGTTGTTCGGTGCTGAGTAATCGTCCTCACCCATTAAAGCGCCCTGACTTAAATCCGGACGCAGTTCCGTTCCGATAAAAGGTTGTGAGCTGCCACTCGATTGACCACTCGCGTCGCCCATTCCGCTAATGAGCTGCGACAGCATCGACTCAACTTGTTCAAGACGTGCTTCGAGGGACGCGTTGGAGTGATCGTGTTGACCACCAGTCTTCACTCCCGGCTTGATGCCGCCACCCCCGCCAATGTCTTTCACCTTTTCGTTGGGCTTTTCGATTTTCTTCTCGATTTTTTTGTCGATGACGGGTTTGTCGAACGAAATTTCCTTGATTTCCTTGTGCGCGTCTTTCACTTCCTTGGTGAGTTCCTTCGTTTCCTTGTGTGCGTCTTTCAGTTCTTTGGTCAGTTCCTTCGTTTCCTTGTGCGCGTCTTTCAGTTCTTTTGTTAATTCTTTTTCCTTGATGATTTCTTTTTTTATCTCTTTCGTTTCCTTGATGACCTTGCACTTAACCTGCACATTCGCGGTCATCACGGGGCCGCTCGCGCTGATGCCCGTTACGGCAACGCAGGTTGAGGCGCCGCTGTAGGCATTCGAATTCGGTGTTGAAGATGCAGTGAACGCCGTATTGTTCGCGCTTCCCGGGTACGGATCGCCCGTGTCGCCGCGATTGTGATTGAGTTCCAAATCGCGATGCCCGTCGGATTGCATCAACGCAACTTTGTAATGCGATTCGTTCGTGTTGCCGCCGATGGATTCATCAATGTGCCAAATGAGCAAGCCCGGTGCCGGCAATGACACATCGAAGCCGGTGCGCTGACGATTCTCCACCAGGAAGTATTCGCTGCTCGGCGTGCCATCCTTCCAGAGTCGGTAGACGATGTGCGAAGTCTTCACATCCGGCATACTCAACGAACCGTTTGTTGTGCGATTGTCGACGGTAGCCCATCCCTGGTTGGCTTTGCACCACGCCGAAGGATGCACCGGCTTATCACCACCGCCACCCCAACTGCCGGCGGCCATCAAGCACCAATTGCCAATGCCTTCTGATGAGTTATCGGTGTCGTACAGGTCGGGAAATCCAAACAGCAGATGGCCCAGTTCGTGGCAGCATACGCCAATTTTCGCATCTTCCGGCACGGTGAGATAGCCAAATACTTTGGTGCCATCCACGGTGCGCGCGCCGCCGGCCAGTGTCCATTTGTGCGACCAGATATCGGCGGAGCTACCGGTAACTTCCGCGCCGCTTCCGGCATGAATGACGATAAAAGCATCGACGAAACCGTCGCCGTTGTTATCGAATGGCGCAAAGTTCACCGCCGGGTCGGCCAGCACGAGGGCATCACGTGCCATGGTTGTTGCGTTGGGAAGCGCTGCACCCAGCCCCGACGCGCCGTGGGCATAGGTTGCAATGGTTTGCGGCATGCGAAACGGTCCGACAACCTGCCCTTGAATGTCAATAATTCCGTGCGTCACTTCCTTGTAGTAATCGCGGACGCTGCGCGGGGCGAGGGGATTGTTCGAGAAGAACAAATCCTGATAGTGCGCGGCAGTTTGCGTCATGTGCTTGTCCGTAAAGTCGACCAGCACGACAATCACTCTCAGCACTCCTGCAAGAGGCGCGCGTTCCTGCACGGCGGCGCGCATGTTGCTCATGGACGTGCCGAGTGGAAATTCTTCGGGGGGGATAATCAGTCCATCGTTCAGGCCCGGACGCTGCGGCTCCCCGGTGCGCAGGAAGGGTCCGAGGTCACTGCTCGCGTCGGCACGAACTCGGTCGACTGCGGCTTTCAGGCGGAGCTTGAGTTCCGGGCTTGGTGAAACTGTGCATCGCTCGCCGTTATCACTCGCAAGCGCCGCATTGCGAATGTGTTCGAGCTGTTCGACTAGTTGCGATTCTGTACTCATGGCCTCTCTCCAGCGGTGGAAGCATTCATCTCATTCAAATCGGACGGCTAAAATAACGCTCATGGATTCGTTGGCAAGTGCGCCTGCAGCTTCGGTGCGCGGCATCACCGACACAGTCGAAATCTGATTCTGTCTGGTGGAGGCATGGCACCAGAGTATTGTGTTTGCAAACAAATCGTTCCCGGAATTCCACAGGCGACGCCATCGCTTTTTGATTGGAGGTGGCATTCGTTGCCACGCAAATTCCGAACGGTCACCGGCGTCGTTCCGGGCGAATTACTCACGAAGTCGGTGAAATAGTTGGCCCCTTCGGTAAGCCAGTTGGCACAGCAACTTGCTCCAATTGAGATTGACCATGCAATGCTGTCGTCGGCTGCAACGGTGCCGGTGAGTTTAGCTGTCTGCTGCACATGCGCGTTGTAATAGTGCTCGGCCAGACAATTCGCGACTACATGCGCGAACACGTTGCCATTGTTAACAGTGAAATCCAGGTTCGCCATTGAAGGGCGCGGCATGGTATTGCACTGAATATGCGCGAAAAGCAGAATGTGGTACCACGTGTATGATACGCAAATAAGATCGCGTTGCATGCAAGCGTTTCACGGTCGTATTTTGACGTTGCGCGGCGATATCCTGTTGCGAAGCGTTTTCATTTGAGAGGAGAGTTGTTGATGATCGCACTGTCGCGCGTAGCGCTGCTGACCTTGCTCGTTGCCGTTGAACCGAACCGAACTCTTGGCCCAATCTCAACACATTTGGCGCCTGCAGCTCCGACCGCGCTAATCGTTGCAACCGCTACGAAAAGTACCGTCGCGATTTCCTGGACGTCGGCTGCGGGCACGAAGATTGTCGTTGAACGCAAGTCGCTGGGAAGCGCGTGGCCAGTTGCAACACCAGCTGCGGCGGCTGCCGCGGCGAGCACACCGACGCCGACTCCATCAACAATTGCCATCGTCACTGCCACGACCGCAACGGACAGCAAAATCGATCAGTACGCGACGTACGTGTACCGCGTGCGCGCGCAGGGCGCCGACAATTTACTCTCCGCGCCATCGAACGAAGTAATTGCGGGACCGCCGCCGGTCGGCATGACGAGCGTCATTGCGACACCGAAGGCCATGCAAGCGCACGATCCACAGAATTTCGCGACTCAAATGCGCATGGCGTTCGACGCGAACGATGATCCAACCATCGTGTACATGACGAACGATTTGAACAATGATGGTGAATTGGACGACACCGACCTTTCCGTCATCACGTGGAATCGCGCGCGTTATAAATGGAATGCGCCCGTTTCGATAGACACTGTTGGAAACGTGACGCGAAGTGGAACACGCATGCCGTTCTCATTCACGCGTGACCAGAGTACTGGACAATTCGGATTGCTGCACACGATTGGCGAACACGAACTGCGTCTTTCAACTTCCGACGATAACGGTTTGACGTGGAAACACCTTCGCGTTGAGACGTCGGGCGCAGAACAAGGCGGGTTTTCCACTCCGTCAATTGCAATGGCCGGCGGTCGCGTGTTTCTCGCGTATGCATTCGGTAATGACGCTGTCATTTATCGCACCGGTCTCGTTACCGACGCGCCAACCAAATGGACGTCGACGAAAGCGCCGGTGCCATCGGGACAGGAGTTGAAAACAGAAGGCATCAACGCGCGACTCGACGCCGCAGGAAAACCCGTTGTCACGTATCTGCTCAGTGGCGATTCATACAACACCAATGTCATGTTGTGGCGCCCCGACGTGAACAAATCGGTCAAGATTATGGATACCCGAAACATTCAGAACGATGATCCAGGACTCGATTTGCAAATTCAGGGAACGCAATTGGCCGTGGCCTTCTACGGCGCGCTCGACGACAAGTTCTTCGCCAATCATCACATTTGGTTCGCACACTCCACCGACAACGGCGCAACGTGGACGGCCGCAGTTGCGGTTGCGGACGACGGCGGCAACGCCATGGGGCCACCAGCGACTGTTTCACTCGACCACGCAGGCCACGCCGCGATGTTCGCTAACGTCGATGGTGGCAACGACGGTCAAGCCAAGTGTGGCGCGCCTAAACTCATGCGATCGGCAGACGGCGTGAAGTGGACGACGTGCTCACCCGATACCAAGGGTGCGCCAGCGACCAGCGACGCCGTATTTCCCGTCGGCGCGTTTGCTGGTAACGACAAGTTGTACGTCGCATTCAAGGCGCGTCAGGGGGCGCCCTCACTCGCACCGGGTTTGGTGCTCTGGCGCGAGCGTTAGGATGAAACACGGATAAACAACAGATTATTAGACGCGGATAAACAATAGACGCGGATTATTCCGAAGTAACTCGGAGCATTCCGCGTCTGTCATTGGTTCCGCGTCTTCTATTTTCTTATCGAACCCAACACGCCTTGGCGTACCACTATCTGCAATGAACCAACAACGCCAAGGCCGGCGCTGGGATCTTCTTTATCGCGCTTCTTGTCTCTTATGAGCGAATCGGTCGTAACGCCATTTGGCGTGCGTTCCTGCCACGCAACACGAACCGTGTCGTGACGCAACACGGCCGTGGGAAACATTGCCTGCATTCCAGATATGCTAACCTGTTGCGCCGGAGAAAAGCTCTTTCCACCATCGCGAGAAACACGCATGACGATTTGCGGTATCGCAATTGTGCCATCATCCCATACGGCCAGCACCGTTTTCTCGTCGGCATCCTGACCCAACACCAGTTGTACGTGCGCCGGTCTGGAATTTGCAGCGAGTCCAAGCTCGAACGGTTTCGAAAATGTTTTAGCGCCATCGCTCGACTGCGCGTATTGCGTTCCCGCTCGACCCAATCGACCGGTGTACCAGGCAATGTGTACGGTGCCGTTCCGGCTGACCTTGAGTGACGGCCCCGCGTCGGTGCAATAATTCACTTGCCATTCGTCCGCATACACGCGAACCGGTTTGCTCCACGTTGCACCGTCGTCTACCGAGGTCGCCACCACAACATCGCGCACGTCGCCCGCAAAACGTTTGCGCCAGGCGACATACAACTCGCCGTGCGGACCCGTCGCAAATGACGTTTTGCAACACGAACACGACGCGTCGAGATCGAGCGCGCGCGGTTGGCTCCACGATTTTCCGGCGTCGCTTGATTTTGCGAAATACACGTGCGACGTGTCCCCGGTACCGTCGGCAATCCACGACAACCACACAGTGCCGCTCGATGTCGCGAGCAGCGCTTGATCATCATACGAACCAAATGCCTCACCCGGCGTGACCGTAACCGGCGCACCAAATGTTTTTCCGCCATCCACAGATGACACAAAGCGCAATGCCGTTTGTGGTTTGCTGTTCTTTGCCAGTTTGGTGATGAGATACGACGCGTACAACACGCTGTCGTTCGCGTACGCGAGTTTAGGTGGCGCCTCGCCGTGAATGCGCAAATTTGACAGCGGATCGTTCACCGAAGTCGCAAGATTCGCAGCAGTATCCTGGGCAACAGGTCCAAATCCGCTTTGCGTTGCTGCTTGAACAATCAGTGTGCCGTCGCTTCCACCGCTTGTGGTCGTAATCCAACTGAACGCAAGCCTGCCGTTCGGCGAAAATTCGAGTGTCGCCGCTGCTCCACCATTGGGACTTCTGGTTAATGGAACTGGTTCTCCAAATGAAACATGATTTGCCGGATCATCAGCCGGCACGGCAGGCTTTGCTGCATCACCCTTGCACGCGAGCGAACAAACGCTCAACGCCGCAACCGAAATCGTCAACAACAACCGTGAAGCTTTCATCCTGGCTATTTGTCCACGAGGGAAACCATTCCCCCCGGATACCGTTCACCCGACGCAGCATTCGCCGGAATGCGCTCAGCCAACTGTGCGAGATCGCTCACGCTCAAACCAACGTTTACCGATTCCGCATTTTCTTCAAGCCGCGAAATTTTCGTCGTACCAGGAATTGGAATTACGTCTTCACCGCGCGACAACACCCACGCGAGTGCCAATTGCGCAGGCGTACATCCTTTCGCCGTCGCCAACTCCACCACAGTATCAACAATCTTCCGATTCACATCAAAATGCTCGGCCTGAAACCTCGGTGACGTACGACGGTAGTCGCCAACCGGAATCTCTTCGATGGCAGAAAAACTTCCTGTGAGAAAACCACGGCCGAGCGGGCTGTAGGGAACGATGCCGATTCCAAGTTCGCGCGCAACGGGAAATGCATCGTGCTCCCAATCGCGCGTCCACAGTGACCATTCTGATTGCAGCGCGCTGATGGGATGCGTTGCGGCGGCGCGCCGCAAATTCACAGGCCCCGCTTCGGATAAGCCGAGGTAGCGAACTTTTCCGGCTTTCACCAGATCGCCCATGGCGCCGACTGTGTCTTCAATGGGCACGCTTTTGTCGATGCGATGCTGGTAATACAGATCGATATAGTCGGTGTTCAATCGCTTGAGTGAGGCGTCGCATTGCGCTTTGACATATTGCGGACTGCCGTTCACGCCGCGACTGCCCGCGTTCGCTGCATCTCGCACAATTCCAAACTTCGTTGCGAGTATGACTTTGTCGCGACGATCGTGAATGGCGCGCCCAATCAGCTCTTCGTTCGTGTACGGTCCATAAATGTTGGAGGTATCGAGAAACGACATCCCCATTTCAATGGCCTTATGAATGACCGGAATATTCTCGGCGTCTGTGCGCGCTTTGGCATCGCCGTAGAACTCCGACATTCCCATGCAGCCCAGGCCGATGGCTGAAACGCGAAGTCCGTGCCGCCCGAGGGCGCGTGTTGGGAAGTTCGTCATGATTTCAATGTATCGCCGGCGCTGGCAATTGCGATTGGCTGGTCATTTGCCAGCGCTTGGCGAATGTCACGCGCGCGCGTCAAAGGGTGGGCGATATTTCATCGTTCCACCACCCGAAACTCCAACGAGCGTTCCGTCTTTTTCTTCGAGACGAGGTCCGTCACTTCAACCGTCATCATGTATTTACCCGGAATCACTTTGCCGATATCCACCGTCATTGCTTCCACAGTGACGGCTCGCGCCGGCACGTTGCGCGGAAAGTCGATTTCGACAGTGCCTTGCCCGATTGCGCGACCCAGCTCGTTATTGCCAAACGCGCTTTTGATGCGCGCCGACAGATTCTGCAACCCCGAGCCGACGACGGGTTCCACGGTAATGTGCACTCGATATTTCACATCCGCGCCATCGGGCTTGAGCTGGTAGTTTTCCCAGACGAGCCCAATTGCATCGCCATTTTGATAGACGCCGGCCGACGGTGTCATCTTTACGTCACGCCAGCGCGCCGGTGTGGCGCCTGCTTCCGGCGCGCGACTTCCAAGCAACACATCGCTCATGCCGAAGGAGTTCGAACGCGTGTCGTCGACTGTGGCAAAGCCGCGCGCAATGCGACGCGTGTCCGGCTGATATG
>JBDUAX010000173.1:0-8683 GCA_040004455.1 Gemmatimonadaceae bacterium | reverse complement strand
GGCCGAGTGCGCGGTTAACGGCGTAGAAGTCGTCGGAAAGCGTTTTGTAGCGCTCAACAAGGAATGCGTTGAGCCCGAAAATTTTTACTTCTTTTGCGGTTTCAACACTCGCACCAGTGTAGCGGATGTACTCCAGCTCACGTCGCTGTTTCGAGCGCGTGAAGTTGAGCTGGTAATTGGCCGCGTTGAAATATGATTCGCCGGCGAACGCCGGAATGAGCGTAATTGCCAGCAGCAGTATCAACCACGGTGCCAGCACAATCAGCCCGGCCGCGAAGGTCATGATTGTCAGCACTTCCTGCGCCTGTCCAAACAGCTGGCCCATCAGCCCCATGCCGTTCGACGCTTGTTGTCGCGCGCGTTCAAGCCGGTCTTGCAACTCACTGTCTTCAAAATCCTCAAGATCAAGCGTAGCTGCATGTTTCATGAGGCGAATGCTCGTCGCATTTGCACATTGTCGTGCGAGCAGCGCGTCGGTCACGGCAACAACGCGCGCCAACACATCGGCGACTATTGCAAGCGTGAATTCGGCCAACACCAGCACCGTAATACCGTGCAGCCGACCGCCTGCAACCCAATCGTGCCACGTGGTGGGATTGTTTGGCGCGCCGGTTAGCCGAATGACCTCATCGATAATGAGCTTGCCAACGTACAGCGTGAGTACCGGCAGCACAGCGCGGATAATGCGAAACGTGAGCGACGTAATCGTGAGCGTGTGGCTCGTGTCCCAAATGAGTCTGAGAAACGGCGGCACATTTTTGAGCGCTGCAAGCCGTTCTTTCCACGTTTGCGGTGGTGTGATTTCACGCGCTCCCCGTTTGGCACCGCCGGTCGCGGCGGCACCCGCGCCTGCACCGGCACTTGTACCCGTCCTCGTATCAGTATGTGCTTTTGCGCCGCGTGACCTTGTTGCGGGCATTTTTTCGTCGGCCATCAGCTATGCAGCGTTGAATTCGGTGTGCGGGTGCGCACGATGGCAGGCGTGCTCTCGCATGAATTTGCGCGCAAGCCGGTGCGCAAACTAGTGCGCAACTGTCACTCGCAACGCGACTGCCGCGCTGTTGGTTGTCAGCTCGCGTTCAGCGCGCGCAACGGCCCATCGGTAGCCAGCGAAACTTGGAATGCCAAGCGGCGTCCATCCCATTTCCTTCGCAACGTCATCACCAAAGAGTACTCCCGCTATGTCACCCACAATTCGCGTGTCTCCCAACACCTCAATTGCTTCAATGACCGCGACGTTTTCTTCGGGACGAAGTTCGGCGGTGTAGCGCGATGCACCAGACAGCTGCGTCGCCATTGCGTACGCGAGCCCTTCAAGTGCCAACACGCGATGCAACGTGTCGCATTCACCGTGAATTGCCGCCCACATGACACGCAAAGTTTCAGCCGCGCTCTCCCGCACAACGTCGGCTTTCAAATTTTCCTCGCGTGACCACAAACTTACGACGCCATGACCGGCACGACGCGACTTGCCTGCAATGCGATCGCCAACTTCGGTTGCGATGCGATCGGTCCATAGTCCTTTCGATCGCACCGAAATCGCAAGCGTGATTGAATCGTGATAGTCGCACAGCTCACAGACACGTTCCGCTGTTTCCCTGGCTGCAGCTTCAGCATCAAGCAACAGCAATTGCTTAACAGTTGCGAGCGCGGCATCCCCCGCCATGGGATTGTACTCCACCAATCCCCAATCGTGCTCAACACGGGTCACGTATTTCAGAAATCGTTCGGAATCACGACCGCCGTCGCGACTCATGCGATACACGTCCTGCATGTAGACGAGCGTTGGTGCGATTTGCACGTGACGCATGGTTTCCGCTTTCACTCGGCGTTTGCGTAACCGCGTTCGATCAGGAATTTTCGCACGGCGTCCTGGTCGCGCACGACTTCGAGCGATTCCGGTTTCAGACCAGTGCGAATGAGCAGGCCTTCTCCGGTATTCGTTGCAGCGACCATCGCGTCGGTGGTGATGCACACGATTTCGGCAGAGTCGCTGAGTTGTCCCGTGTGGCCGCTGAAATTGAGCGATGCGTTTTCGCCGAACTGTTCACGCACTGAATTGTCTGGCGGTTCGCTCCAGCTCACGCCGGAAAACAGCACGATATCGTTGTCGCCATTGGCGAATGCCGCGCCCGATTCCAACTCGGCAGGTAATAATTTTTCGAGTTTGGTACGCACGGCTGTTAGCCGATACGCATCGAACACTCCCTCAACATCTACCGTGTCGACGGCAATCGTGATGGCGTCGCCGTCGCTCAGGTATACCGTGACTTGCAGCTCTTCGGTGGTGTAGCCAAGCCAGGCGCCTCGCAGCCGGCGGAGCGCTTCAATGGCTTCCTCGGTGGCCTGCCAGCGATACTCTCTCAACGTTTATTTCTCTCTTGGGTGATGTTCCGATTCGTTGCCAGTGCAAACTAGGGATCGATACGGAACTGTGGCAAGAAGTCGCACTGCCGCGTTCGGCGTACTCGGAGCGATCTTAATAGTGTGGCACCGACGGCTGAGCGTGTCCATCCGATCGGCGCGTTACCAATCAACGTTTCACCAGAGCAATCGCCATGATTCCGACCCTCGGCTACGCCGCTTTCGATCCTACGTCATCACTCAAGAACTGGAATTTTGAACGACGCGATGTCGGTGCGCGCGACGTGCAGATTCAAATAATGTTTTGTGGCGTGTGTCATTCTGATTTGCACACTGTGAGGGGTGAGTGGGGCGGCATCAAGTATCCGCAAATTCCGGGTCACGAAATTGTTGGCCGAGTTGTTGGTACGGGCACTGAGGTGAGTGGGTTCAAGAACGGTGATGTCGTTGGTGTTGGATGTCTCGTTGACAGTTGCCAGCGCTGTGCGTCGTGTGCCGAAAATCTGGAGCAGTATTGCGAAAACGGCTCAACGGGCACGTATGGCGGCATTGAGAAACAGACCGGCCTTCCAACACAGGGCGGATACTCTCAGCAGATTGTTGTGAACGAGAAGTTTGTTTTGCGCATTCCCGGGAACCTGGAATTGGCTGCCGTCGCGCCCCTTTTGTGCGCGGGCATTACTACGTATTCGCCGCTTCGCGAGTGGAACGTTGGCAAGGGAAGCAAGGTCGGTGTGGTTGGTCTGGGCGGACTTGGTCACATGGCCATCAAATTGGCGAGCGCGATGGGCGCGGAGGTGGTGCTGCTCACGACGTCGGCAAACAAGGCTGCGGATGCCAGGCGACTGGGTGCGAGCGCTGTGATTGTTTCGAGTGATGAGAAGCAGTTGAAGGCGCATGCGAATTCGATGAATGTCATAATCGATACCGTGAGTGCGCCGCACGACTTGATGGGGGAACTGAATTCGCTGAAACGCGACGGTACCCTCGTGTTGCTGGGGGGCAGCCCGACGCCGCATCCGGCACCGGTGGTTTGGCCGTTTATCGTTGGGCGTCGCCGCATGGCAGGTTCTTTGATTGGCGGCATTGCGGAAACGCAGGAAATGCTCAACTTCTGCGGTGAGAAGGGCATTACATCGGATATCGAGCTGATTCCGATGAACGGTATCGATGGCGCGTACGAGCGCATGCTTAAAGGTGACGTGCGATATCGCTTCGTAATTGATATGAAGACGCTGGCTTGATTAAAACGCGCGACGCGCGTCAGTGATCGATTGGTGCTGACGCGCGATCGGGCGGTACGAAGATTTTTTCGTTAACGATCGCCCGGGAAGACATGTGGAATTGTAGAATTGGTCAACGCGGACTGGCGTGGTCTGCTCAAGTTTCGTTGAGCTCGTTGCTGAGCATCGTAGCGGTAGTTGCCGCCGGCGCACCTTTTGTTGATTTGCATGCGCAAGCGCGTGCGCCCCAAGCAGTGACAACGATTGACAGCCTGCGCGCTGATGGAAGCGTGAAGAAGGTGCCGCTCAAGAACTCCAACGCGTTCGAGTTGTTTGCGACCGCCGATTTGGCGGCGGGATTTATTCGGGGTTCAGGCGGACTGGTTGGTGGAATGTCCAATGAAGGAGGGCCGGCTTCGGTAAACCAGGGCGCGGCATTGGTGCAGGAACATGTAGCCGGTGGTCAGGGTGGCATCGGATTGTTTTACCCGCTATTCGAAATGGGGTTTGTGGCGGGCGCGCCGCCGTCGGCATACAAGAAAATTCAGGCCGTGTATCCGGGAATCAGCGCCGCGACCGGCGCGGGATACACAACGCATTACTGGCTGCAGCTCACCGAACCCCGAAGCAAACGCATTACAGCGGCGGACAACCAACTAGGGAAAGTCTTTTCGGGTGTTACGGCGGCAGCTGACAACACCTGTCGCTCGGACGCACGTGCGGTGGGTGTTGGTTTTTCGCTGTTGCCCATGAAAGACTGTCCGCCAACCTGGGGGAGCGAAGGTTTTCTCGGCAAACTCATTGTGCCCGATTCTCTGTGGCGCGAAAAATTCAATGCGGAAAAAACAAATTTCCGATGGGATGATTGGCGCATTCCACGCAGTCGCATTGATCTGCAGAGTTTAGTCGGAACGCAGAGTGTGTACGGCTACATGTCCGACTACGCGCGTGAACTCAAAGCGCGTTATGGCAGTGTTGTACCAGGTGGCGTCGGCGCACCGATTGAAGCGGGATATCCGCTCGGACTTGAGTTGCGTGTGGATGCATTCACGTATGCGGGCACGCCAACGCAGAACACGCAGTACTATCAAGTACAAATGGTGAACCGTTCCAAAGATGTGTACGGAACGGGTATTGATTACGACTCACTCTATTTTGGCCTGGGTCCTGGATATCTTTTCTCGGCCAACGAGGCTACGAACTACATCGACGTTCGTAACAACACGCTGTACGTGACGAAGGGCAATACAAGCGGTAAGTGTTCTCCGCTACTTCCAAAGAGCTATGCAGGGACTGGACTCGGACCAAATTGTCCAGACAATATGGGATTTGGGTTTGGCGTGTATACCATGACGTGGCTCAAATCACCAATTGGTGATGTACGAAATAAACTATTTACGAACCCCGCGAGCCCCTACTACAACCCGCAAAGCCAACTCGCCGACGACACGATCACGTTCAATCACTTCAAGCCAAACACATTCGCTCTTATCTCGCAGAATTTCACTCGAAGCATGCGTTCCGGATTTGGAATGCTTTCCAGTACTGAAGCGAATTTTCTGGACGGACGAGCTACGACGGATCTTACCTTGTCCAACTATGCGTATTTATTTCGCCCCGAAACGTGGAGCGGAACTGTTCCGGCAACTGCGGACGCCCGTTTCAACAAGTTCGTTCCCGGTAACCAAATAGATCCGCGTACGAATCAGTCATTCGGAAAATGGGACTATGACAACGATGGCGTGCAAGACACCATTTCGGCACCAATGTGTGGACGTTTTGGTTGCGCTGGTGTGTACAGCGATTCCAGCGCTGGTGGCTTTGTCACTTACGGGGGAAATGTCCTCAACACCGTCACTGCGGGGCCTTTTGCTCTGAAGGCCGGCGACACCACGCAGTTCTTGTTCGCATTTTCCTGGGCACCCGATTCCGTCGGAACACGGCTGAACATTGAGCGACTTACGGCCCAATACCTGGGCAACTTCGCGTCGGCGATTCCAATTCCATTTCCTGTTGTCAGCGCAGCGCAATCGTATATCGTCGAACCCGCGAGCACAGCGCGCGCTGGCGCCGGTAACACTCCGACTGTTGCAGGCTCGCGTATTACGCTTCGACTTCCTCGCATTAACACGACCGACGCCTACCTGCAAAGCTCCATAGCAAAAATTCGCGCTGACTCAACGGCGGGTGATGCAACGACATTGCGGTTGCTGCGCATGAATCCCGGCATTCTTGCGAAACTCGATGCACGCGCCATCGACAATCTGAATGACGTTTCAATTTTTAAATCGTGCGATAATGGCGTGACGTTCACAACCACAACCGGCGTCGTAACTGGCTGCCATGCGGCTGTGCCAACCAATCTCACCTCGGCGTCGAGCATTCCATGGGTGCCGTTTGCGAGAGTCGGATACGTTGGCGGCGTGCCATCATCCGCAACCGTCGTGGATGAGGTGCCGAGTGGTCACGAATATCTTTATTCGTTCGTCACCCGATTGCGCGGATTGTCCGAATTCAAGCTCGTTGACTCCTCATCCGCCGGCTTCTTTGTAAGCGATATTTCACGTGCGTTCGGATTCGCCGAAGACTCGCTGCAGTCTTCGCTGCTGAACAATCCGAGCGCCATTGCTCACATTTACGCGCCAATTACGAATGCCGCCGGCACACAATACGCCCGCGTCGATACGAGCACTGTCGGCGGGCAGGCAACACAGGCGATACGCATTGGAGTGAACAACGCGCAGTCGGCCAATGCGACGCGCGTGTTCTTCGCGAATCAATTCATTGTTCGCCGAACATTGGACACTGCGAGCAAGGCCACAAACACAACCGTCGCGGCGCGCTGGATACTGCCCTTGGCTGCAACGACCCCAACCGCGAACGCTCCGACAACAAATTTTCTGGCAATGGAGCGGCAATTTACTGGCCCGCTCGAGATTCCAATTAGTCAACGTGGGCTATTGGTCGCCGGCACGCAGCGCAGCGTCGCGGGGAGCACCAAGACGTTCATTGACACTATCGGCCTGACGCTGGCAACACCGGGCTACGTGTGGGCGACAGCCGACAATAAGCCCATTTACGTAACAACAGATCGTTACACCGCGCGACAGGAAATCGACCAGCAATCTTCGCCGTTATTTCCTGGTTTCACGTTTAGAGCGCTCGATTCGTCGGGTACCGAAACAATGTTCGCCCAGGAATTGACCAAAGCTGGCGTACAACGCGATCGCAGTTTTCTGTTGCGTTCGCAAACTGACACTGTGAATACGGAAGAATACAAAGCACTTCCGCACATTTTGATTCCATTTGGCAGCGGCATCAAGTTCACACGCGGCGGCACATACAAGCTGACCTGGAACGCCGAACCATGGGGACCTGGCGCGCCATTCTCGCTGACTGACGGACTGCAACAAACAACCGTCAATGCGTCCCTCGCTGCGGCCGCGGCCAGTTCAACGACCACTACCGACACCAGTGCGCTGGCCATCGAGCTTGCGGCATACGATGCCACGCGCAAATTGGTGCGCGCGAAGTTGCCGTTCACAATGATCTATACCGACGCGAACGGACAAAACGAAACAGTTCGATTTGCGATGGTATCACGCGCCAACAAAACCCGATTGCTCGGCAATGGCAAAGACACCGTTCGCGTCACTATTCCGGACTCCATCTGGGTGCCGGGTGATACCCTGGTTGCATTGCATCACGTCGAAACGGATAGCACGGTATTGATTTCCGGAACCACCGGACGCGTCACGATTGTGCGCCCTGACACTGTTGTGGGAACAGTTGGGTTTCGACCAATTTCAGTTTCGCACGACTCAGTCGGAATTAAGCGCCTCTTAGTTGGCTGCACCGCCGACTCTGCGGCGACTCTGCGTCCAGTCAACGACTTGCTGACGTGCAATCCAGTCAGGAACGGTACAATCGGCAGCAGCGCGACTGCGCCCTTTGCACCGGTAAATCCGGGACTGCAACAGGTTTTCGATCTTACTCGAACATTTGACAATCGATCTGTGGAGGCGTTCCTTGCGACGCCGAACTCGATTGCGCCTTCCGCGGTTGCAGCTGATGTCGCGACGATCAACGCTGTACCAAACCCCTACATCTACAAATCCGACTTTGACCTCGGCACCGGCACATCACGCGTTGCACGCATCTACTTCACGGGTGTTCCCGAATCAGGAATTCTTCGCGTGTACAGCGTGAGCGGACAATTCCTGCAGGAAATAAGTTGGACACGCAACGACCTCATTCACACATCCAGCAATTCACCCACCGGTGATTTGCCCTACAACCTTAAAGCGCGCAACGGACAAGACCTCGCGTCGGGGCTCTACCTGTTCGTGATTGCAGGAACGGGGGTTGGCGCGACTCCGGTCCTGCATCGCGGAAAATTCGTTGTCATTCGATAACGGAAAAAATCAGTGCAGGGCGGCCTTCAACACCACGCCATCAAGCTTCTCACTCGGCTTGATATGCAACGCTTCTGCAATGGTCGGCGCCATGTCCACCACGCGCACGCGTGAATCAATCTTCACCGCGTTAAACGGCGTGCCCCAGAAAATTACCGGTACCCACGCGTCCTGATCCCACGGGCTGCCATGCGTCGCATTGCGAACGCCCGCGTAATAGTCAAAACGATCGAGTGTTGTAACCGTTCGCTCAAGACCACCGGGCGTGAACATGTGCAGCCAACGGCGCGCAGTGAAATCGGCAACGGTGTCCATCCTGGGCAAATCACTCAGCATGTCGGCGCGATACACGCCTGGCACCGCGCGCAAGTCTTTCACCAGCGCGCGCGCAACCGAGTCAACCGACACCTTGTTTTTCAGGAACGACGTTGTGTCGCCAACGAGAAATGAACCTTCGACGAAATCAACTTGGTTGGTATCAACACCCTTCGCGGCCAACGCCAGTATCGCCTTCTTCCAAACCGGACGCAAATCGACGTAACGCGCTCCCGCATTCGGGGTGACCGTCGACAACAGATTCGGAAACGGCGACATGCCGTGATCACCAGTGAGCGTGATGATAATGCGAGTCGAATCACGCAGCGCGAACAACGAGTCGAGAAAGTTGCCAAGGAAACGGTC
>JBDUAX010000597.1:0-2602 GCA_040004455.1 Gemmatimonadaceae bacterium | reverse complement strand
GGATAGCGGTGCGGCAGCACCTGCATGATGTCTTCAACTGTATACACGGCGGGTTCCCGTACGGCCTGCTGCAAAATGGCGCGAACCAATGCAACGGTACCGCGATGACTTGGTTTGTAGGCCGTGATTCGTCCGCGCACGCGTGCCGCCGCGAGCGTCAAATCACCAACGACATCAAGCGCCTTATGACGCATGAATTCGTCCGACCAGCGAAGCGTTCCATCAACAACCTGTGTTTCATCCAGCACGACCGCGTTCTTTGTCGACGCGCCCCGAATTAATCCCATGGAACGCAGCGCGTCCACTTCGTGCATGAATCCGAAGGTGCGCGCCGCCGCCAGATCGTGCGCAAAAATGTCAGGGGTCAATCGAAACTCGCCACGCTGCAACCCAATCAACGGGTGCGGAAAGTCGATCGTGACTTCCAGCTCCAATGCCGACGCCGGCAACGCTTCGTATACCGAATCTCCGTCCACCACGCGAATTGGGCGCCGCACCACCAACCAGTCTGGACGCCCGCCGTTGCCCTTCAATCCGGCACGATGCAACGCCTCCAAAAACGCCTGGGCGCTGCCGTCCATGATCGGCGGCTCCGGGCCATCCATCCCAATCTCAAGATCGTCAATGCGCAACGCCCCAACGGCCGCCAACACATGTTCAACCGTGTGCAGTGCGTCGTCCCCTTTCCCCAATTGCGTTCGACGTTCGGCGGCAACGGCCACGTCTGCGCGCGCCGGAATCACCGCCGAGCCGGGTCGGTCATCTCGGCGAAAAAATATTCCGCTTCCTTGCGCCGCCGAACGAAACGTGAGTTTGCATCGCTCACCCATGTGCAAACCGACTCCCTCAACGGTCTGTTCAGATGCAACGGTGATACGCTCACCCAATATCAAACGCGTGGCTTCAACTTTCTCTTCAGCGCGCACAATCACTTCGATGCTCCGTCGCGCGCGAGTAACCGCTCGATTTGACGCACCAGCTTCACCAGTCTCCCGACCGCGGCGTGCGATCGCAGTTGTTCGCCGTGAGGGCGCGCTGGATACCCAGACCACATTTGCCCCGCGGGAACGTCCCCAAGCACACCGGCCTGTCCTCCCAAAGTTGCCTTCGCGCCAACGGTTATGTGCCCCTGCAGTCCCGCTTGTCCGCCAATTTGTACGCCGTCTTCAATGCGCGCACTGCCGGCGATTCCAACTTGCGCTGCAATGAACACACCGCGCCCGATTCGAACGTTGTGGGCAATTTGACAGAGGTTGTCGATTTTGGTGCCGACACCAATCACCGTATCATCGATGCTGCCGCGGTCAACACAGGTGTTCGCACCGATTTCCACGTCGTCATGCAGCACGCATCGGCCCACGTGCGGCACACGCTGTCCCGTTGAAGTCACCCAACCGAAGCCTTCGCGCCCAACCTGGGCACCGGCGTGCACGACCACGCGCGCGCCCAATTCCACGCGCGGATAAATCACCGCATGAGGATGCACACGCGCGTCAGTTCCCACCAACGTTTCTTCGCCAATAACGGCGTGAGACCCAATCCAGCTCCGATCACCAAGAACGACGTTGTCTCCAATCACGGCGAATGGTTCGACACAAACGTCCACGCCAATTTTGACCGAGGGCGACACTACGGCGCTTGGATGCACGCCAGAGACGCGCGGATCGGGCCGGTGGAAGCGACTGAGTAGCGCGACCATGGCATCGACTGGTTTGTCGACAATCACGCGCGCGCGGGGCGTTCCCGCGCCGTCACGAAGTTCGCGTGCAACCAATACAACCCCCGCCTTGGTATTCGCAAACCAATCGGCGTAGCGCGACGACGAGAATATGCTCAGATCACGCTCGCCCGCTCGGTCAAGCGGCGCAACGCCGCTCACCAGGACATCGCCATCGCCGACCAACTCGCCACCAGTTTGAGCCGCAATAACAGCGGCGGTGACAGGCTCTCGCCCGTCACCGCCGTCAACCGAGGAGCCCCTCGGCGAACCGATCACTGCATGGGTGGTTTCTTGATTCCGGCTGGTGCGGCGGTCGGACCTGCCTTCACCGGCGCCTTGGGTGCCAGTAATTTCATCTTCGTCATGACCGCGTCAGTTACGTCGAGATTCTTGTCAAAAGCCGCCAGAACGCCACTCGTCGACGCCGCATCGAGAATGAACGAATAGCCCCCTTCAACCCGCACTTCTTCCAGCGCCTTCTTGATCAACTCGAGAATCGGCGCCATCAGCTCATTCTCGCGGCTTTGCTGCGCTTCGTTCATCTTCGCCGCCTTTTCTTGCAACTCGGTTTCCGTCGCACGCAGGGCTTTCTGCCGAGCTTCCTTCGCGGTGGGCGATAGGCTCACTTCTTCCTTACTATATTTTGCCTGCAACTCCTGCAACGAGTCGCTCATCTTTTGCAGCTTGGCACGAAAATCGATTTGCTCTTTTTCAAATGTTGCCTGAGCCGCATCACGGCCTGGCGCGATTTGAAACAGCTGCTGCGAACTAATCACCGCGATTTTCTGCGGTGGCGTTTGCGCCGATAATGCGGGAGCCGACATTAACAAAGCGCACACACCAGTCAAGAAACCTTTACGCATCAGTTATCCTCTAGAAAAT
>JBDUAX010000596.1:0-2604 GCA_040004455.1 Gemmatimonadaceae bacterium | reverse complement strand
GACGTTCACGATTGGTTCAGCAGGGACTGTTATCTCAAGCCGTGGATTGGCGCGCCATCGTTCACAGTCGCTCATGGCGCACGAACGCGGATCGGAACCGCAGTCACCAGGCCAGTCCGAACCTGGCCAGTCGTTGAGTTCACAATGCGCTCAACGGTGAGCGAGTAATTGCCGAGCGCCGCGGGTGTGAATGCGAAGTCCTGCGTGTGTCCAGGACCAGCGCGAGCCTGCAGCGGTCGCGTAAGCGACGCAGAATCGGGCACGTCATGCCCATCGAGCCCGAGCTGCTTTGCGGTGACGATGCCGTTGACGCCACGCAGCGTAGTCAAGTAGACGGCGTTCGCGGTGATGTAAATAAAACGGAGGCGATACGTAACGCCGGCGACGAGGTTCAGCGTGTCCGGGGCCGCAGTTCCATTGATGAAAATTGGCCGTCCGGGCCCAGGCCCACCGTCCGCAAACACGAACACGCGATCCGTATTTGGGTCGAACGACGTACCAGGTTCGACGACGACGAGCGGCCCGTAGAGACCCGACGCCAACTCTTCGCCGCGCTCGCCATGCACGTGATACATGAACGTGCCAGCGCGTGGTGGAGTGAAACGAACAATGAACGAGTCTTTGGGCGCGATCATCGGCGCGATCTGAGGCCCCATTCCGCTGTAGCCGCCGACACCGTCGAAGTAGCTCTCGAGCTCGATGCCATGCCAATGCACGCTGATGGGGTAGGGCAGATGGTTGTGCACCACAATTCTGACGGGCTCATCCCGCGTTAGCACAATCGGACTGCCCGGTATGCGGATCGAATCGGACGACGGAACTGAGGCGCCGTTCTGGACGACAAATCCAAATCCGGGCAGCTCGCCGAACACTCGCGGTCGCGTATTAGCGTGGAGTTCGAGAGAGCGGCGAGGTAACGCAGACCGCAATGCAGAAGCCGACGTGGACTTCGCGCTGGCGCGTGCTATACGCGCGGGCTTCACGTCGACACCCATCACGAGGCCCCCCATGTCGTCATGAGTGTGACTGTCGCCGCTTTCGTGATGCGCCATCACGCCAGTCGTTGTTCCGGGCATCCGGTCCAAGCGCTGGTCGCCATTCATGTGCGCGACCAAGTGGCAGTGATACAACCAGTTTCCCGGTCGATCCGGCGACCACGCGATGGACATCCACTCTCCGGGGCGCAACACTGCGGTCACTCGCATCAAGCTCGCGAGCAACGGCAACGTAACTCCGGTGTCCAGCACTGTCCCCCGCGCATCCGTCCGGAAGTAGAATCCGTGAAGGTGCATTTCGTGGGTCGCGCCGGACGCGTTGATCACGTGCCACTGCACTGAGTCCCCCACGGTGTAACTCAGACGCTCGGTGTTGGGCCAGGCGCGTCCATTGAACGCGTTGATCTGGTACCCGCTGTCCACGTCCGTACCGCTGACGCTCCACCGCGTAAGGACCATAACTCGATCGCTCGTCGAAGAGGCGCCAGGGCCACGATTGGAGTCCACCACGAGTGCGCCGACCAGTGCGCCGTCGGCATCAGAAGTCGGATGGATTGCACCAGCGTTACCAGCCCAGTAGTACCATGCGCCCGGCGCAGTTGCAACGAACCGAAATTCGCGGCTCGCTCCTGGCGCGACCTCGACGGAATCAAGCACGCGCGCCTTGCGGTCCTGCAAACCGCGCAGCCAGAGTGCCTTTCCAAGTGCATTGCGAACGGTCACCCGAACCTCAGTGCCTGCCCGAATCCGAATCAGCGGACCCGGAATGCGAGCCGTCCGCCCTTCTTCGGCGAATGCGTTCACTGAAAGCGCGCATTCGGTCGTCCCGTCAGGTCGCCATGCGACTGCGCGTGCGACAAGCTTTAGAGTGAGGACTCCCTTATCGAGACTGCCCGCGCCAACCCGGTTGTCATTGGCCAATGCGGTAACGGGGGGCGCCGGAAAATCTCGGCACTTCGCTGCAGGCTCGGCGCCTCCCGACGGGGGCAAATGTAGTGCGACGGCGAGGCCGAGCATGTAAACGGCGACCATGGCGGTACCCTCGAATTACGTTCTGTGCGGCTCCCGTGGCGCGGTTCATTGAAGCTCATTGACGGCCACGTGTTGGAACGGCTTAAACTGTACCGGCCGGTTTCCGAAACGCAACAAGATAGTAAGTGCGCGGTGTAACCGCGCTCACGTAGTTCCGTTGCGGGATTAACGAACGTCAGCGACACCTACACCCTCGCATCCATCGTCGCGACGCCATACACCGACAACTGTGCGTCCGCCGTCAATAACGCCAGCCCTTCCACGCGTGCCTGCGCAATGATCAGCCGATCGAACGGATCGCGATGCAACACCGGCAACCGCCGCATTTCTTCCGCATGCCCAATCGTCACCGGCAGTTCCCGAAAACCATCGCGCACTAGTTCGGCCGAAATATCTGCATTGTTCGGCAGCGTCAATTTGCCAATAGAAACCTTGATTGCAATTTCCCAGGCAGACGCCGCACTGAAATGAACTTCTGAGGCGCGCTGCAAAAGCAGACGCGCCCCTTTGCCCAAACGCAAGTCGTTCGCGTTCCACCACAACCACACGTGTGTGTCGATCAACAACCGCTTGGGCT
>JBDUAX010000595.1:0-2606 GCA_040004455.1 Gemmatimonadaceae bacterium | reverse complement strand
CCGTTCGTCATGGTGTTGGTTGGCGCGACGATTGTTGGCGGCATGGCGACCGTGTGGCACGGCGTTGTGAATGCAGCGCGCACAGGTGTGATGCGTGAATGGCGGTACGACGACGGCGCGGTGTCGCTCGCGCAGGGTGCGGAGATGGGAAGATTTCTACTCGGTTCGACGGTTGTGATGTTGTTTCCGAAGGGGAGGGTGGAGTTTCCGGGAGATTGGCAGCCGAGGCGGGGGGTGAGAATGGGTGAGGCGATGGCGCGGTAGCATTGGGCCTTTCTTCGCCCAGCGTGTCTCCGCCGCCTTCTTCGCTCATTCCTGCCGTTGTTCTGGCGTCATCCCATTCGTGCGGGGTCACTCCAGCAGCGATGGGGTATTGCGCAACGGAGTAGCTTCCAAGAGGTTAGGGCAATTGCCCTGCGCCCGCACGATCGTCTAGAGAGGATATGAGCGAAGACAAGAAGTTCGTCGCTAAGCAGCTGCCGCTCCACTGGATTGGCGACCCTGAAATGGTGAGTGCCGACGAAATATCGTTTTCCTACCTCGGAGACAAAGTCTATTTCACGTTTGGCGAAGTACAGCCACCATCCCCGAATGACGCAGGAACGGTTCCAACGTCTGTCATCGTGCATGCCGTCGCGCGTATTGCGCTTTCCGAGCAAGCCTTCCGCCAATTGAACGCGCTGTTCGGGCGCGCAATTGATACGGTCGATGAGGTAAAGAAGCAAAAGGAGAAGAAATCATGACCCCAGCCGTCAATCAAGTCACGAACCGTGCGGCTTCGTTCCACGTCATACCCGCTGAGAGACGAGCGTTTGTAGTGATTGAAGACGCAACGGCGAAAGCTGTCAAGAAGACAGCGCATTGGTTGGAAGCCAATCCAGCTGCAAAAGCGCAGCTGGCGCTAGGTATTCAGCAGGCTGAGCGCGGAGAAGTCCACGACCTTGGATCGTTCGCTGAATTTGCCGATTTGGAATGCGATGATTGATGCATTTCCAGTTGGCTTTTTCCACGGCAGCACAGAGCCAACTCGCTGACCTGAAGCAATTCAATGAAAAGAAATGGAAGCGAGTCACACATGCTCTTGCTCTATTGCAAACGAATGTGCGCAACACCGGATTGAACACACACGAATACAGCGGTATGAAAGGGCCAGAAGGCGCAAAGGTTTTTGAAGCGTACGCCGAAAACAATACACCAGCTGCGTACCGTATTTTCTTTGCGTACTACCCAGATAAGGGTACGCTGACCATCCTGGCCATCACGCAACACCCGTAGTCTGAGAATTGCAAAGAGAGCGACAGATTTTCGCTCTCTTTCGTTCGCTATTCGATGGTTGTAACGCGAAACTGGCGAGCGTGACCGAACAGTTTGATCAATCGTCGTGGTTATCGATACGAGCAGTCTCTCTCTACTCAGTAATGGCAATTATCGGAAACGTCAGCGCTACGGCAATCGCGTCATCCGGGCGTCAATCGCGCGCACCTGCTGCGCCAAGTGGCGAGCTGGCAAAGCTCAAGAGCCAACTTTCAGATTGGGTCAACTGTCCTTCAGGCAAGACCTCAGCCGGCAAGGCAAAGATTGCTGAGCTCTCCGGAAAAATTGCTGCCATCACCGCTCAGGCAGAGAAAGCAGAGACGGAAAAACCGCGCTCGCCGCAGAATGTTGCGCCGCAACAATCACCAGCAAAATCAGCGCAGGGATTTCGAGTTGACGGTGTGGGCAATCTGCTGAACGTGCAAGCGTAGTAAGACGCTTTAGTGATGGCTCGTGTGGCACCCCCGACCCGTGATACGTCGGCGCGTTTTCTTTTCGATCGAGCTACGCGTTGAGTGTTGGAACTACTTCGTTTCCCACGGATTCACGACAGCAATTCCGCATTCAAGAAAGTCGCGCACATTGCGCGTGGCCAATCGCGCACCGCGTGAGCGCACAATTGCTGCAATCTGCGCGTCGATTTGACTGATCGGCTGCCCAGCGCGGCGTCTGCCGACTGCGATGTCTGGATATGCCAGGGCCGCATCAACATCGAAAGACAAAACCCGCCCAGCCAGATCGACGTCGAACATGGCTTTCGCCGCTCCCATCAGCTCATCGCTCCGACGTCCGTCGGGCAGCAAAGTGAGCCCGTAAAAGATTTCTGCCTGTGTAAGAGTTGTCGTGAACAGCCCTGCCATTGGTTGATCGCCGATCCATGTCATTACCGTACCATCGGGTTTCCGCTTCATCAGTTCGGAAATGACGTTCGTGTCGAGAACCATCATTCTTCGAAGTCCACCGGCCTGCGGATTGCCTCGCGCGGCGTTTCAACGGGTTCAACTCCTCCCAGCGCAGCGAAGCGTTCATGAATCGCCTGTCCAAGATTCCGCGGCCGCTGGGTTTCTTCTGTTGAGAGGGCAGCGCGCAGAATATCGCGAGCTTCATCCTCCATGGATCGGCCGTGCATGGCCGCGCGAATGCGAAGCCGGGTTTTGATCGCGTCGTCGATATTTCGGATGGTCATGACTGCCATGGCTTTCTCCTGTATCCGTCAATGACTTTATTTTAGTCAATGATTTCAAATCAGTCAATGACTGCACGTGTCCGAAGCGAGAAACCGGCGCCCTCCC
>JBDUAX010000172.1:0-8736 GCA_040004455.1 Gemmatimonadaceae bacterium | reverse complement strand
ACGAATGCAAATCGAAATGGGATTGGATAGGACATAGCCATGAGCATAACTTCCTCCCCTGCAAATCACCGGCCCTCCTGCCGCAAGCGGGCCCCATAAGCTATCCGGAGACTTGGTGTCGGCCCTTCCCTCCCAACCGTCCATTTCAAATTCCGCCGAAAGCTCGGTGGTGCACGACGCGTCACCCGCATCGCCACTCATTGGCGTCGTCATGGGAAGCGCCTCCGACTACGATCAGCTCGCCCCCGCGTGCGAAATTCTGGCCGAGCTGGGCATCCCCTACGAAGCCCGCGTTGTCTCGGCCCACCGTACCCCTGATAGGCTGTTTGAATACGCTGAAACGGCCGCCACGCGCGGAGTCAGGGTCATCATCGCCGGGGCCGGCGGCGCCGCACATCTTCCCGGAATGCTGGCCGCCAAAACGCTCGTTCCGGTGTTGGGTGTTCCGATCAACGCAACCGCGCTAAACGGCATGGATGCCTTGCTGTCAATCGTTCAAATGCCGGCCGGAATTCCGGTTGCAACGTTCGCGATCGGGAAACCGGGCGCAGCAAACGCAGCGCTATTTGCGGCGCAAATTCTGTCGGCAAACGACAGCGCCCTTCTCGTCAAGCTTAAAACGCGTCGCGCACAACGTGCGGCCGACGCGTTGTCGAAGCCGCTCAATGCACCAAACGCAATCCCCGAGTCATGACGCCCATTCTACCCGGCGCGACCATCGGATTTCTTGGTGGCGGCCAACTCGGTCGTATGGCGGCAATGGCGGCGCGCTCGATGGGCTATGACGTGCACGTGCTCGACCCCGATCCCAACTGTTCGGCACGCGCCATTGCGTCGAAAACGATTACCGCAGCCTTCAACGACGTAAACGCGGCCATTGAACTCGCGCGCGGTTGTGATGTGGTCACGCTCGAAATTGAACAGATTTCAAAAGTAGCATTGGATGCCGCTGCACAACACGCACCCGTTCGACCAGGAAGCGCGCCTGTCTACATCATTCAGGATCGCATACGACAAAAGCGTTGGTTGCGCGACAACAAATTCCCCGTCGGTGATTTTCGCGAAGCAAACGAAGCCGGCGACATCGAACAGGCGGTTTTGGAAATGGGCGCGAGCATCGCCAAGTCAACTCACGGCGGCTACGACGGTCGAGGGCAAGTCCGAATTGCCGATCCATCCGATGGCGTCATGGCTTGGAACACACTTGGCAAACGCGCCTGTCTCGTTGAGCAAATGCTACCGCTCTTCTTTGAGCTGTCAGTGCTAGTCGCGCGCCGACCAGGCGGCGAGATGGTCGTTTACCACGCGTCGTACAATGTGCACACGCGCGGCGTGCTCACATGGGCAGTCACTCCGGCTTTGGTCGATGACAACTTCCTCAAACAGGCCGCCGCGTTGGCTCCGGCGATTGCGGAAAAAATTGGAATCGTCGGATTGCTGGCGGTGGAATTCTTCGTCACAACCGATGGACGCTTGCTGGTAAACGAACTCGCGCCACGTCCGCACAACACCTTTCACCACAGCGAGCGCGCTGTTACCACCAGCCAATTCGAGCAATTGGTGCGCGCCGTTTGTGATTTGCCACTGGGCAGCGTGGACATCGTTACACCCGGCGCAATCATCAATCTGTTAGGGGAAGTCTGGCTGCAGAAAACACCCCCGAGATTCGCCGATTCCCTCAACACCACGGGTAGCCGCTTACACCTGTACGGAAAGCCAGACGCTCGCGAAGGGCGCAAGATGGGGCACATCTCGGCCATCGGGTCCACATCGCTCCATGCAATTCGTGGGGTTCTTACGAGCTACAATGTGCTGATCTCAGGAAGTCTCGAAGTTGGTTCGAACACGAGCACTAAAATTGACCTGGGCGGGTGGATTTGGCCCCAAAGCGCCGACACAAACAACAACTGACTCTCACAACGAGACCCGTATGTTTTCGCGCAGTTTCTATCTCGTCATGCACATCATCGGCATTGCCTTCCTGTTTGCCGCAATGGGGGGCGTGGCCGTTCACGCTGCGAACGGCGGCACAAAAGGCGCGAGCCGTACACGCACGCTCGTCGCAACAATTCACGGATTGGGAGCGTTGCTCATTCTCACCGGCGGCTTCGGCATGATGGCGCGACTCGGCATGAACATGCGCGCGCAGCCACCAGGTTGGCTCATGGTGAAAATGATCATCTGGTTGCTCTTGAGCGCCGTGATTCTTCTTCCATATCGAAGTGCGTCACTGGCAAAACCATTCTTTATTGGACTTCCGCTGCTGGCCGGTGTCGCGGCTTACATGGTCGTGTATAAACCCTTCTAATTGCGAAGTTCGTGATCTCAGTCTCGCAAAATTTGCGAGCGCGGACACTCAGAGTTGCTGCTGCATGCATTTACATAGATGTGTAATCGATTTTTTGTGATCTACTTCTGTCAGAGAGCTTGACTTCAAGTGTTAAGAAGTCGATAATCTGTCCAGCGCGGCGAGTTCCCCGATTTGACGGGCCGCGCACGGTGCCTCCAGGCATCGAAATTCCGTCTAAGTCGTGGTCTTAACGGCCCGCGACGACAACCTCGACGCGGGCCGTTGTGCTTTTTCGGCCTTCAATCGTCGTAATTGGGAAAGGAAATCTTCGCGAACAAAAAAACTGATGGTCCGGTGCACAGTGCACCCGTGGTGATTTGCCGCCGATTGCCGCCACGTAAAACAAAGTGCTAAACAGCCCTGTGCGCCCGGCGGCCCTTCCGCTTCGGGCGCACTTCTGCTTTCTGGCGGCACTCACGAGTTCATTCGGAGTGCCACATGTCCTGCGCGCAACATCCTGTCCGATTTGCGGTCCCGTTCGAAACGACCGTCGCAGCAGCCACGCTGCCGACCATTGCAACAACGCGAATTGCGAAGACGGCATCGCACCACGCAGTTGTTGAATCTGCAATTGTCTGGCCAATTGTTGACACCACCGTCACCATCCGCGACTTCTGCCTCGAAAGCGGAACGCACCTCGACAAAATAGAAGTTCGTTATCGATTGGAAGGCGAAATTTCAGCTGCACGTGACAATGTCGTGCTGGTTGTGCATGCGCTTACGGGAACACCCGACGCAAGTGCCTGGTGGAAAGGAGTGATTGGCGCGGAGAACGCGCTCAGTCCAAAGAAGCACGCAATTCTGTGTGCGAATTTGTTGGGAGGTTGCTCCGGCACTTCAGGGCCGCGCAATGACGATCAGCGCTACTTTCCCACCATCACAACTCGCGACCAGGCGAACGTTCTCGCACGGTTACTCGATGTGCTCGATGTACAGGCGCCACTGCTGATTTGTGGTGGATCATTGGGGGGCATGGTCACTCTCGAATTCGCAGCAAGTTTTCCTGATCGCGTTCGACAAGCTGTTGTCCTTGCGGCGCCTGCGGCTCAAACGGCACAAGCCATCGCCTGGCACGCCATCATGCGCCGTGCAATCGCACTGGGCGGCTCGGAAGAAGGGCTCGCACTGGCGCGTATGGTTGGCATGCTCAGTTATCGCACTCCAGACTCGCTCGAAGAGCGCTTTGGCCGCACCCGCAGCAATGATGGATTGTTCACCATTAACGAGTGGTTGTATGCACACGGCGACAAACTCGTGCACCGTTTCGACGCGAGCAGCTACATCGCGCTCATCGATGCCATGGATGCGCACGATGTTGGACGCAGCCGCGGAGGGATTGCCTCCGCACTGGGCAACGTTGCTCATCGCATTATCGGAGTAGGAGTTCCGGGTGACATTCTGTTCTCGGCAGAGAGCGTTCGCGAGTGGTGTTCGGCGAGCGGTACGGAGTATCGCGAGTTGTCGTCAACCTTTGGTCACGATGCATTCCTGCTGGAAGTTGAACAGGTCAGCGCCATTATTTCGGATGCGTTGAAGTTAGCCGCGAATAGAATTGCACCAGCTACACACAGCGCGCGTGCCGCAGCCCAGCCAGTCCATCGTTTTGAGACAGGTACACTGTTGCAGCGGCCGCTGCGTATTGCGCTGGCAGGTTGCGGGCACGTCGGTGGTGCGTTGCTCGACTTGCTAAGTGAACACACGCCGCACGGAAATGAACGCAGTGCGCAGCCGGTGAAGGTCACGAACGTGTTGGTGCGTAATGCCTCAACGCTGCGACCAACTCTGGCCAACGCAGTTACTCGCGGAGTCGCGGCACAAAACGCGCGTATTACTCACGCGGCACAGCTCCTCGACGACGAAGTTGATGTGCTCGTGGAAGCCATCGGCGGAACGACAACCGCAGGTGTGTTGGTTGAAGCCGCACTCAAACGCGGCATTCGGGTTGTTACGGCGAACAAAGCGCTGCTCGCAACGCGCGGCCCGGCGCTCAGTGCACTCGCCCAGAAGCACAACACCACGCTCGATTTTGAAGGCGCCGTTGCGGCAGCGGTGCCCATTGTGCGTTGCCTGCGATCGGGTGCAGCTGGTGTTGGTATTACTGCAATTACCGGCATCGTGAATGGAACAACCAACGTTGTGCTGGAACGCGTTGCGAACGGCGAGTCGCTCGCCGCGGCAATCGCCTATGCGCAGCGTGAAGGATTCGCCGAGGCCGATCCCACGCGCGACTTGTCGGGAGAGGATGCCGAAGACAAACTGCGCGTGTTGGCGTGGCTGGCGTTCGGGGTCGACCCAGCGTCGTTGCGCGTTGTTCGTCGTGGAATTGATCAACAGACCGCGCAGTGGGCGGCAGAAGTTGCGCGCGAAGGTGATTGCGTAAAACTCATCGCCAGTTGCCGGATGGAAGGAGACACAATTGTCGCGCGTGTGGTTCCAACGCGCATTGCCGGGAACGAAGAATGGGTTGCAGTGACTGGTGCGGGCAATCGCATTGTCGTTGAGAGCGGGTCTGCGGGCGTGCTGGTACTGCAGGGCCCCGGCGCCGGCGGTCGTGCCACGGCCGGCGCAGTGTACAGCGATATTTTTCACTCGGCGGCGCGATAGTGGCACCGCAGCTTATCGACAGCTTATTTCGGCACCGTTAGCGCAAACGATGCAGTTTGCACGACACCGTTTTTCTTGACCTGCACAAATACGCGATACTTTCCCTTAGTCGGGAACGCAAACGGAAACGTGAGCGTTCCCGATTTTGTTTGTGCCAACTCGCCACTCGTCGCCAGCATCCGCATCGACGCTTCGTTCTTGATCGCGTCAGAGAATGACGTGCCAGTATCGCCGCGCTCCCGGCGCGCCAGTACGTCTTGCGCGGTCATGCTCGCAGTGCCGCCCGGATGCAGGTGCACAAACACACCGCCGTCTTCACGCATCACCATCATGTGTCCCCCCATGCCCATGTACGGCTCGAGCGGTGCTGCGATTCCATCGCTGTTCCTGACGGCCACTTGCAGCGTCACATCGCGATCAACAGATATTTGCCCGTCGACCGAAAGGGTCAACGAACCGCCATCAAATGATGAGGCAGTACCAACCGCAACCGGTGCAACAACTCGCCACGCATCATCACTATCGGCAAACGCCGAAAACGTTTTGGGTTGCGCCATGCCTTTCGCGCTTGCTGCACTACCATTGTCATTTTCAACAATGGCCGGCGCGACAGGAACATCAACCGTGTCTACCAGCGTGCGCTGAAATCCGCTTTCGTGCAGCACGTCGGCGAAAAGAAAATATTTTCCAGCTGGTATCGCGGGCAAAAGTGTTTCAAAAGTAGTCAGTTCTGACCTCAGCGGATGCAAATGCGCAATCACACCAGCATCGTTGGCGCGAATCAGAAACAGGTGCATCAACTTGCCGTGATCGGGGGTGATCGGGGTTGTGCGACCGCGCTGCCACTGCGGATCAGTCACAACCAACTTGAGCAGCCGATCACTGTCTTGCATACGTACCGATGTCGTCACTTCCAACGGTTTGTACAATCCGCGACGATAGTCTGACTCGGCACTTTGCCACCATTTCGCACCGCCAAGCAACATGAGTGCGACAACAGCGGTCGAAACACCGACCGCTACACGAGCAGACTTGCGTCGCGCGCCGTCGGGCGTGTATCCAATCGGTAGTGTTGCTTCGCGCGTTGCCGCGCCCACAAGCGTAAACACACCAATTGCCAACAGCGAACCGAGCACGATCAGCACGCCGCCAATCGCCTTTGGCATGCCCAGCGTGTGCGTTGCGGCCGACACCATCGGCACGAGTAATGTGCCATTGCCCGCCGCTCCTTCAACGCCAACATAGATCGCGTACGATCCCGACGTCATGATCCACAAATCGTGTGCGTACGTGCCGATTTCGCCAGGCACAACCGAGGCGGCTTCGGCCGGAGGCGCGCCCTTCAAACCAACACTGAATTGCGTGGCACGCACAGTTACGCGAGTGGGCGAACCGTGTAACACGCGAACGATTATTGGAACCTGCGCCGGCACAATTCCGGGAGGCCTGATAACGACCCGCACCGGGTATCCGCCAGCCATCCCTTCAAGCACGACCTGTTCTGTTCCGACATGAGCCGCCAGCGCAATCCACGCCATGAACATCACCGTAATGCGCGCACAAAACAGCCCGCAGGTTCGAACGACACCGTGCAAAGATTTCAATTTTTGTTCACGCAATGTCTTCGTCACGATTCCGATCATCGCTGCACGGCGCTCAACCAGCGTCCGCGCGCCGCGCCAAATCGTGCCGCGATTGTGGCGAGCACAATCGAAACACCGAAAGCAATTATCAGACTCGACACCGATTCGTTCACGAACAAACCCTTCGCTTCATACGTGTCCGACGGCAACATGTAGGCCAGATTCCGCGAATGAAATAACCAGTTGTCCGAAGCGGGGCTCATCAGGAAGTACGCGAAGAACCACTGCAAGACGGTAAACGAAATCACAAACGTTGCGCCAGCAAAAAACGCGCGATACCACGCGCCGCGCGCAACGGTGCGATGCAGCACTACATCGATCAGGAACGCTGGCAACAGCACCAACAGCGGAAAATTGAGTGGCACCATATGCGTCACTGGCTGACGAATCGGCCCAAGCAATGGCGATGCTTCGAACAATGGCAAAATCCACAACTGCGCACACATAATGGCCGTGTAAACCCCAGCGGCGATCGTAGCGGGCCAACGCAGCTTGACCGCGCCCGCTGCCGTCAACAGAAAGAGTGGAAACACAAACGACGCGACTTCATAGAAGATTCCCATGTGCATCATCACGCGGTCCTGATATTCCGTCGCCATTACTGACGCTATCGTGAGGACCAGGCCGCTCGTGTACGCCACGACCCAACTCGACGATGTGCTCCCTTCCTGAGATTGTCGAGCCACCGCGAGCACAGTTGCGCCCATCAGAATCGCAAGAAATCCGACCGCCAATACCGAGTGCGGTGGACTCAATATCTGCACATCCAAACCGTAGGCGTTGTGCCACCAATCATCGAACGGCGCAGACGTGAGCATTGCCACGGCGCCCCATATGCACAGCCAGCCGCCCAGTGGTCCGCGAAAAATACGCCACACGGTGACGCCGTTGTCTTTCGATTCATTCGGCGCAAAAAACGAACGACGTAACACTTCATATCCACTGGCCAATCCGGCCACGGCACCGCCGGTGTAAATCGCCAAGTGCGCCGGGGTCCAGAACGTGTCGCGACCAATACTCATGTGCCACGAAATGTCCCAGATCAATCCAACCAACACACTCGTTGCCGCGAATACAACGGCCGCGAGGTGCCACGGAATTGATTGCGCAGATGAAACTGCATCGCTCCGGCTGCTGGTTGATAGCGTGGTACTGGTCATGAATGCCCGGTGGAAATGTGAAGCGATACGTTCGCCTATCTCAAACGTTCGTGCCGATCTCAAACTTCATTTCTTTGCTGCACTTGCCGCGGTCCCGGCAATGCCGCGGGCACGAAGCAGTGCGCGTACGGTATCCAACGGCAACGCGTTTACGGTCGTGCGACGAGTCGAAACCGAAGTAGCCATGAAAAGCGCGTTGTACAATGCTTCCTCGGTTGCTTCGGTAGCCGCCTGAAATAGCGCTGACGTAGTTTCGTTGCCGACATCTTCCAGCGTCAACGTGCGAAGGGTGCTGCTCCGACGAGCCGATTTCGCAGTTGAAAATGCAATCACGTAATCCCCCGAACCGTTCGACGCGCTTGATCCCGTCCGTCCTAGCGCCAACACTGCGCGGGCCGCCAATCGTTTGAGATTTCGATCCAGCATCGGAGCATCAGTTGCGATAACAATCATGCACGACCCGTCGCCTCGTTCGGTGTTTGGAGTGCCACCGCCCGGATTCTTGCGCGCGGCATCCCCCGCAACATCCCGCGAAAAACTGTATTGCCCCAGTAATTGTCCGATGGGCACACCGGATATCTGCAACACGCCACCATAGTTGCCCTGAACAATCACACCAATGGTATATCCACCTAACGTTGGGGGAAGCACGCGCGACGAGGTACCAATACCACCCTTCCAGCCAAACATTACCGTACCATGTGCCGCCCCGACGCTCCCTTCCGCAACTGCACCCGTATCGGCAACGCTCAACGCACGTCGAACCGCGTCGGCAATGCCCGGTCGCACGCGCGTGTCGTTCAACGTGCCGTCGTTTGTTTCACCCACAACCGGATTGATCGAGCGAACATCTCCATTGCCCGGCAACGCCAGCATGTGCTGCGCGAGTGCGTCTCCCGCCTGCCAAATGCATAAGGTGCACGTGAGCAAGATTGGCGTTTCGAGTTCACCCAATTCTGCCAACTGCGTACTACCAAGC
>JBDUAX010000594.1:0-2627 GCA_040004455.1 Gemmatimonadaceae bacterium | reverse complement strand
CTGGTGGCGAGACCAATTCAGCGGCCGGCTGAAGACCTATCCGCACGATGTCGTGGACGGAATACTCTGGAATTTCCGGATGGGAATACGCAAACGTCCGGCAGTGTCGGCTCCGGCCGCTTAGGTGGCAGTCGCATCCAATATTTGGTTCGCTCGTTTGATTAAGATATTCTCGGGCGGCATGCATCTGTTCCAACAGCTCGCCCGAAAGCGTGTCGATCTGCTCTGAGCTATCATCGATAGTGAATAAGGCCTGCACGTTAAGCGGCCCCGATCGCACGTATTCCTTTGTGACTTTAGTGAGTCGTACGATACCTGCCACCGCTACGCTGTCGCCTGTTCAAGATCGGCAATCAGGTCGTTCGCGTCTTCCAGGCCAATGCTGAGGCGCAAAAAACCGTCGGGAATGCCGATAGCCGCACGTTCTTCCGAACTCATGTGCTCGTGCGATGTGAAGCGTGGTTCGCTCACAAGCGATTCAACTCCGCCCAGTGATGGCGCGTGAATGAACAGTCGAAGTCTGTTGAGCACTGCATTTGTTGCGCCGCTACCGGCGCTCAATTCAACGGCCATCATGCCACCAAAGCCATTGAGCGTTTCTGCGGCGATTGCGTGATCTTCGTGCGACGAGAGGCCAGGATAGTGCACTCGCGCGAATGCCTTGTGCTGTGACGCCCAATTCGCAATTCGCATGGCGCTTTCGTTTTGCCGGGTGACGCGCACGTCGAGTGTTTTGAGTCCACGTTCCAGGAGCCACGCTGCAAACGGATCGGGCGCTTGCCCCCACACGATCATTTTCTGGCGAACTTCTTCAACCAGAGATGCACTTCCGCACACCACGCCCGACAACACGTCGTGATGTCCATTCAGGTATTTCGTAGCGGAGTGAATGACGACATCCGCGCCGTACTCGATGGCGCGGAAGTTGATCGGGCTGGCAAACGTTGAATCGACTACAAGCGCCAGTCCCTGTTCGCGCGCCAGCAAGCTCACGGGGCGCAGGTCGAGAACGCGTGTTGTTGGGTTAACTGGCGACTCCAAAAACAACACGCGCGTGTTCGGTCGCACATTGCGGCGCCACCCGCGGGTTTCGGTCGGATCGACAAACGTGACTTCAATACCCTGCGATGCAAGTTCCCCTTCAAACAATTGACGCGAACCGCCGTACAACCAACTGCTGGCGAGCAAGTGATCGCCCGGGCGCAGCAACGCCATCATCGTGCACGCGGTTGCACCCATTCCACTCGACAGCAGCAGCGCGGCCTCACTTCCTTCGAGTAATGCCATGCGTTTCTGCACGGCGATTGCGTTTGGCGTGTTGCCGTGACGTGTGTACGGAAGTTCGTCGTGACTTCCGGGTGCCGTTACAAAGTTCACCGACTGAACAATCGGTGTCGCAACTGGTGAACCAGGTGGAGGATGTGAACGCCCGCCGTGAACGGCTAACGTCGAACGCTTAAGTGATCGCTCGGGCGATTCGTTTCGCGTGGTTTCGTGGCCCGCATCGGTTTTCCGCTTTCCGCCATTTCGTGGCGCGTCTTTGCTGGGCGTGTCTTTAAGCATGACGCGGAGTATCCGTGTCGATACGCACAACGCGAATGATTTCTGACGGTGCGGCTCCGGCAATATCGCGCAACACCGCACCACCCTTGGACACATCTTCGCTCACTTCAAGCTCGGCAAGTTCCGAGCGTCGATCTGAAATCACGCGAACAAGTTCACCGGGGGTGAGCAAACGAATGAGCGCGTCCTCTGGACGGAGCCGCACCATCGGTCCGCGTACCGGGTCGCCTTTTTTCGTAGCAATGAAGCCAGTGACCTGCAACGGCTTCGCAAATCCGCTGAACTCGCGTTTCGGTGCGCTCATGTGAACGGCCCAACCATGCCGGGAACAAGAAAACGTTCATCGCCAATCATGATAAGGCGACGGCCGCAGAGTCTATCGAGTTGATGTTGCGCTTCGATTTCATCGGTCCCCAATTCGTGCGCAACGCGATTCGCACTAATCGGGCCCAGGTCGCGAACGATTTCCCAGTGCAGGCGTTCGTCGGCGTCAACGATGCCGTGCAATTCTGCAAGGCCATCGTGCCACGCAACAAGTGCGAGACTGCGTTTCTCGAGCACCGCATCTATGGCTTCGAGGTGATCTTCGCGGATGCCCTTGAACAGCAGGTAACCAATTAACGGATTCACACCGTCGTAACGTAACAGGAGTTTCGCAACAATTTCGTCGGCGCACGACACATCCAGCAAATCCACCTGCGAAAAGTCAATCGTTGTTACAACCGGCGAGCCAACTTCCACCACTTGTTGTTCAATGGCGTGACGCACCGCGGCGCCTGTCGGGCGCGTGAGCAAATTCGAATACAGCTCGCACACGCTCCCTCGCAGTACCGTACCAACGTCGATAAGCAATGACATCAGCGGCGCTCTCGCGTTGCACGAGCATTGATGTTGCCGAGTGTGGGTGTGGTTTTTGCAGCATCAGCCATTTTTTCGGGAATGATGATTTGCATTTGCGCGCCAGGAAAATTCGGCAACGACTCCTGCATGGGTTCGTCCTCGTCCCAACCTGGCACAATTGCGAGGCGCGCTGACAGAGTTCGACAGGTCGGATGGCGCCTTGG
>JBDUAX010000171.1:0-8793 GCA_040004455.1 Gemmatimonadaceae bacterium | reverse complement strand
TTCGAATTCGGTGCGGTTTTCGGCGGCGACGTTGGCGATACGGATTGCGGCGAATACGTGTGAGGATACCGTTGCACACAACGCCTATCTCGTCGGTAAAATAATGGCTGCGAGGCTTGATCATCCAGTCGAGCGCACAGATGAATTGGACATGCTGTATCAGACTAGTTTCGGCGATTGCACTATCGGAATCGAAGCTGCGCGCAGAATGCTTCGGACGTCATACACGATCCATGGAACGACAGAACGCCTCTCCCGTCAGCTCAGAGTTGCGTTTGCGCTAAAGGTTTGTGGTGATATTGCGGGATCCAAGGCCTTGCTCGAGAAGGTACATGCAGAATCCGTCAAGGAACATTTGGCATCTACATTTTCATTCGCGTCTTGGCGCCTGTCTAGCATTCATTTGGATCTTGACGATATCATCGAGGCAGAGCGTTGGTTTGGTGAATACCAACGCATCGCTCCAGTCGACAGAGAACCTCTAGCGGGCGTGATCGTCAACAATCATTCGGTAAGAATTGCGCTCGTGCGAGGCGATCTTGTGCGTGCAGAATATCATTTCCTAAGAGGTCAGGAGAGCATGCTCGAGTCCGGACACTTGATTCGTCTTGCCCATTCGATGGCGACGCAACTAGGCATAGCTCGATTGCGAGCGGATATCGCTGAAGTGGCCAAGGTTGTGGACATTGCACGTCCAATTTTCAAGAAAGTTCAATCTTCAATCGGCCAGTCATTTTTTGCCAGCGAGATTGCACTCAGTTTAGCAACCCTGGGCCTTTTGGAAGAAGCAACATGCACGGCCAACGAATATGTTCGAGTTCGACGCGAGCAATCACCGCTACCAAACTACTTTACAAAGAGACTTGAAGTCTTTGGCATAGTCATTCGGCAACGCACATAGCCATTGCGTAAGTCTCATCCGCCAACTTTCATGAACTACGTTTCATACTGACTACGGTGTCACAACCTAGCACATATTTTATGCAACTGCTGGAGTGCGCTTCCGGCGACGAACTCGGTCAAAAATCTGCGTGAGCGACTGCACCTTCCCAGAATCGGTTTTGTCAAAAATTCTGGCGAATTCTGGTGAGTCGATTAACGCGTCGCAAATAAAAGGATCAAACTGCGTGCCTTTGTGCTTGAGCAATTCCGCGCGCACTTCGGATTCACCAAGAGCTTTGCGATAAGGACGGTCAGTTGTCATCGCGTCTATCGTATCTGCGAACATAATGATGCGCGATCCGAGAGGAATTGCCTTACCAGCTAGTTGGTCGGGATAACCCGTTCCATTCCAATTCTCATGATGATGGCGCACGGTAGGAACAATGTCCGCTAGCTGCGATGCTCGTGATACAAGCTCCGCGCTCTTTATTGGATGTAGTTCCATGATTCCGCGTTCTTCGGGCGTAAGTCTGCCCGGTTTCTGCAATATTGGAACGAAAATACCGTCAATTTTACCAACGTCATGTAGCAGCGCGGCTACGCCGATTCGCTCTACCTGTTTTGTAGGCAAGCCCAGTGCAGATGCGATAATAGTAGAAAATTTCCGAACACGGTGAGAATGACCAGAAGTATAAGGATCTCGCAATTCAACTGCGCCGACTAGGATCTCCAGCGTCTCCTCGTAAGCAATACTAAGACGTCTGTTTTGTTGATAGAATTGACGCGTACCCACCATCGCAATGAAAACAAAAGCGACACCACCCCAGCTCAACGCAGTGAACAGCCAAGCACACCAATAAACGACGGGCACGGTTACAACGTCATATAGCAGCGTGCCGTTCGTATTCTGGCGCCAGACTTCAAAAACATTACGTTCTGTACTCAGTCCGACCACGACTGCCACTAACCACGTGTTGAACAGGAAAAGTGTTGCTATCGCAGATGCTAGTGGTATAACATGAAAATTTGGATCAATCTGTACCGAAACACCTTTAAGGCCAAGATAGACGGCACAAGCGGCGCCATACGACAGCGTGTACTGCGAGACGTTGAAGATTCTCTTGATGCTTGGCTTTTTTTGTCTCAACTCGCTGGCGAGAACTGCGAGCGCAACCAGCGCAACGCTGATCCATGATGGATACAGAACAATGCACGTAAGAAACGGCAGGAACCCGATTGAACCGAGTGAGCCCGTTGCCATTGAGTACGTCAAGCCCTGCGCTACGAGCCCCATCGCGGCAAAAGCCGCCGCGCCCTTCAGCAGGCTCAGGTCAACGCTCGGCTGCAAATACGCCAAACCGGCGAAAATCGCTATTGCGAAGATCGCTACGATCAAAACGTATTGGTTTAGGCGAGTGGTCATAAACTGAATATCGACGTCCCCGTCGTCTAGATTACCACTGGTGTGTATCAGCGAGCAACACTGCGATAATTGCAGCTATGAGATCGGCCAATTCGTCCATTTACGTCACCTCCCATATATCAGTCACGCGTCCCCGCTCGGGGCGTACGTGCTAGTCTAGGTTGGCTCCGCTCTGTTCGGCCTTACCCGCTCGTCTCCGCTAAAATCTCTACCGGAAGACGGGGACGTTTTTTTGATGTTCGTCTATTGCGACGAATAAAGTTAGGACTGCTGCGCACAACACGTTCGTACTGCGCGCCAACTACTGAACTTCAAGTCTGTGTTTTTTAACTACTGTGATTCAACGGCAGTGACACAACAACAGTGCTTCAACTGCGACCTACTTCTCAAACTGCATCCACCGGTTCGTAGCATCGAGCACCGCCAACACTGCACTTGTTTCGGCGCTGTCACGCACCTCGCAACTGCCGGTCAACACGAGACGATCACGACCAATGCGAGCAGCGATACTCACGAAAATGAATTCACGCTCAAATGCGTCGATCACCTTGCTGCCTTCCAACACGAGGGCGCGATCGGCCGACTGATCCTTCGTTGCCTCGAGTATGGCATTCAACGCACCGCGAGCTGCGAGTTCGACTCTGGACCGTTCCGTTTCATGCCCCTCTGCTTCGCCCACAAACGTCTGCCCGTCGCGCACCAACGTGACCTTCACCAGCACACCGCGGGCGCGCGAACGACGCACTTCGACGTCATCAAAAATCAGAATGCGACGACCCTTGCCAAACATCACCGGCGGAGGCGGCGTAACATCGGCCACGCCAATGGGCGCCACGCTCTCTACAGGAGTATCGGCAGCACGCGGCACATCGAGAGACTGCGCAATGGAAATCTTTTTATGATTGACGCGCCAGCCGAGCTGGGCCATAAGCGCGCTTTCGATATTGCGAACCGTTTGCTTGGGCAAGACGGCGTAGGTAGTCATGACGTGAATTTCGTCGATGTCCCCACTGCTGTTGGGAACAATGCGAACGGCCATGACACCGGGCAGGGTGGCAATTAATTCCTCAGCCCGCTTGATGGGCAGCAGACTGCCCGCAATCGCGCCCGAAGGTGCCTGCGCCGAGGAGGACATGCTCAAATTCGCTGGGTTGGACAAAAAAAGCTCCGAAAGCTCAACAAGGCGCTGTCAAGAGCGCGGTGGGCAACACAGTAAGTGCGCGTGCTGTACCCGAAGCTCTGATCGCAACGGTACAGACCGCCATGTATCGCGGAGAAAACGACTCTCAAAGGCGGGGTTAATATGTCGGCGGCCTCCAAAACCGGCAAGGCTTCTACACGCGCAACCCGTTGCGCCGCATACATGTAACCTTCCTGATATGAACCGGCACTACAGGTGACATTCATGTCATTTTCGGGTCACAATGCGACCAATGCAGTTGCCGGTTTCCCTGACCACGGCTTCGCGGCCTGCTGCCAACGCGGGTGCCCACCGCAATCGCTCAAGCGGAGCGAACAGTAAGTGTGCCCAACAGTGTGACCGAACTCGCACTTCCGCAACAGCTTAGTAGTCGCCATTTGCACCATTTTGCCAATTTTTGCGCGCCTCCCATGTTTTCGTGTACCGGCGAGCGCCTCGGCGATGCGCCGCGTTAGCACTGACCAGCCCGTCAAACGATCGTCAGTCGTCGGAGTCGTTGCCCGGGCCCCCCTCGTAGCCTCGTATTTTGCGGTAGAGCGTTCGCTCGCCGATGCCCAGCAACTCCGCTGCTTTGCGACGATTGCCGCCAGTATCGCGCAACGCCGCTTCAATAGCCTGCTTTTCGATTTCCGCCATGGTCAAACCTGGGGCAATGCGAATGGAGCTCGCCGGGGGAACCACATCGGGTGGTTCGATACCGCGCACGTAGCTCGTTGCTGGCAGCACCTCCCCAGAGCCGTGCGCAGTCGGCCCGTGCGCGTGTACCTCTCCCACCCAATTGGCGGGCATTACTCGGGTGTCCAGGTCAATGCGGCGACGTAATTCTTCGACCTGCATTTTGAGTTCTACCAACGACCGCACAATGAACTCAAGTTCCCGCCCCTGTGCGCGCTCACTTTCGCGAACCGCTGGCGCAATGGGAACTGGAAAGCGGCGCGCACCCTGATCACGAATGTTTGACGGGATGTCGGCCGCTTCGATTTCGCGACCGTGCGCCAACACCACCATGCTTTCGATAAGGTTGCGCAACTCGCGAACGTTTCCGGGCCATGGATATTCAACCAACAACTCGAGCGCTTCCGCAGTCAATCCAACAAAAGGCCGATCATGCGCGCGCGAGAATTCCGCGATGAACCGGCGTACCAACAGCGGAATATCTGTTTTGCGTTCGCGTAGCGGCGGTAAGTAAATGCGCAGCACGTTCAGGCGATAAAACAGATCGGCGCGAAAACCGCCTTCTTCAACATGTTCGCGAAGTGGCCGATTGCTGGCCGCAACAACGCGCACGTTGAGTGGAATTGCCACTGATCCGCCAACGCGCATGACTTCGCGCTCTTCCAACACGCGCAACAATTTTACCTGCGTTGCTGGGGGAATTTCTCCAATTTCGTCCAGAAAAAGCGTGCCGGTATCCGCCAATTCAAAACGTCCCAGGCGCCGGTCGGCTGCGCCGGTAAATGCACCTTTTTCGTGACCAAACAGTTCGCTTTCCAACAACGTTTCGGGCAACGCACCGACGTTTACAGCGATGAACGGCTTCGCTCGACGCGGACTCAATTTGTGAATGGCGCGCGCTACCAACTCCTTGCCGCTTCCACTTTCGCCTTCAACGAGAACAGTGCTTGAAACCGGTGCAATTTGTTCAACTTTCACGAGCATTTCGCGAATAGCTTCGGACTCGCCAACGAGTCCTGTTATTTCCGCGAGATGACGACGTTCGAGACGCCGTTTAATTGACGCAACAACGTCGTCAAAAAGAATGGGTTTCGACCATGTTTCCGCGTACCCGGCGGTTTGCAACCGCTCATTCATCGACGCATCAAATACATCGGTAAAACCGAGTGCGGTTACGCCTTCCCAAAGTTGTTGGCGTACGAGCGACAAGTTCGTGTTGTCGAGCAGCGCGCCCGTGAGCACAAGAATTGACGGCGGATTGCGTCGCAGCATTCCGCGGACGTCGTCCATTGGAGAAATGGTGACGGTATCAATTCCGGCTGCCTCGAGTGCGGCGTTCAATCGAACGGCCGGTTCGACATCCGTCATCAAAATGGCGACGGTGTCGGACAAATCGATCTTATTCCGCTCGCGACGGCGCTCGGCCGGTCGCGTGTCGCGCACTATCATGCCGCTGGGGCGGGCGAACGCTTATAGAACGGCATTTTCACGACGCGCGCCGGAATGCGTTTGCCGCGAATTTCAATTTCGAATTGCGTGCCCTGCACCGCTGCTGCGGTGGGGAGAAAGCAGGTGCCGATGGGAAGCCCGAGTGTGGGGCTCATGCAGCCGCTGGTGACTTGTCCAACGTTGACATCACCGTACCAAACAGGATAGCCGTGACGCGGCAGCGCGCGTTCATCGATGGTGAAGCCAACGAGTTTGCGATCAGTACCCTGCGTGTGCTGTTGCGAAAGGCGTTCGCGCCCTAGAAACTCGCCGTGTTTGCCGAGTTTGACGAGCCACGAGAGGCTGGCTTCAATTGGCGTCGTGGAGTCGTCGAGTTCATTTCCATACAACGAGAGGCCAGCTTCCAATCGCAGCGAGTCGCGCGAACCCAAGCCGGCGGGGGTGACTTCACCAGTTTTCATGAGTGCATCCCAAACGTTCACCGCATGTTGCGCCGGGAAATACAGTTCGAATCCGTCTTCACCGGTGTAGCCCGTGCGTGAAATGATGCACGCAACGCCAGCGATGCTTCCCTCGGTAAACCAGTAATATTTCACGCTATCGAGCGGCACGCTGGATAACGATTGTACAATGCGTGGCGCGTTCGGTCCTTGAATTGCGAGCAGCGCGATGTCATCGGAAATATCTTCCAACCGGCAATTGAACTTGCCCATATTGGCGTGCATGTGCGCGATGTCTTTTTCGCGATTGCTGGCGTTGATAACGAGCATCAAATGATCGGCAAAGCGATACACGAGCAGATCGTCAACGATCGTGCCGTCGGCGCGCAGCAGTGTGCTGTAGTGGATTTGATTGATCGCGAGTTTCTCGACGTCGTTGCTGGTAATTGATTGCACGAATGCGATGGCGTCGGGACCGCGGACGATGACTTCGCCCATGTGGCTCACGTCGAAAACGCCGCAGCTGTTTCGCACGGCGTTGTGTTCGGCCGTAATGCCCGTGGGGTACTGCACGGGCATTTCAAAACCCGCAAACGGTACCATTTTGGCGCCGAGGGCGATGTGGGTTTCGCGGAGTGGAGTGTGCTTGAGTGGGGCGTTTGACGATTCGTTGGTCATGATGCGGGCTTTGAGTCAGTGGAGGCCGAATAGGCCGTGCGGAAAGATGCCCGTAATGGCAGGAGGATGCCAGCGTGGCAGGGTGAGGTGTGGCACTTTGGTGTGGATTGGGGTAGTCGAGTGATCGACACAGCGCATTTGCGTTGGGTCCAACCCACTTATTTGCGAACAATGCGTCGACTGCGGGCAGCGTTGGTTATGGCCGGGCTTTTTTCTTCGGGGTTCGTGGGATTGTGGGTGTACGTGAGTTTTGTGATGAGTCTTGGCCATCATCAATCGGTCGGATTGATGTTTTGGCGCCTGCAACTGATCGGAGCGATTTTCCCCGCTCTCATCGGCGCCATTTCGGGGTTGGTATTTTCGGCAATGATCACGGTACTCCGGAGAACGCATCGAAAAGTGGGTATCGGTTCGCTGATCGGGTTCGGGGCGATGTCTGGCATTGCGACGGCGGTCGGCATCGGCGCGCTGTTGAGTTTCAATCAACACGTGTACAGCCTTCGCAGTTTTGCGAAGGGGACATTCACGATTGCATTTCTGGTTACGGCGATGACGGCAATCATTGCTGTCGTTGCGACATATGTTCCAAAGGGTTCGTTGGAATTGCGCGAGACTCCTGTACTTGCGTCATTGAAAATCGAGACGCGTGCCCTTGGCGATTTTGAAATAGTTCGCAAAACGAAACACGGAGTGCTCGCGTCGATCAGGAGCGCATTTCGCCGTCGATGAATTTACGGACTTGAGTTTTGAACAATGGCGATTTGCGTGGACACTTTGCTTCGCAAACGCGAACGAACTATTGATCGAGAACTTTTGCGAAGAAATCGACGATATCAATGATTAATGGCCAGGACGCGCCGGATGGAAACCATTCAAGCTGTTCCAGCAGAATTTCCGTGCGTTTCGTATTGGGCATTGAACGTTCGAATGCTCGCGCGCTCAGATCAACCACCCAATATTCGACCCCTTCGCTCCGAAACATGTTGCGCTTGGTGGTTCGATCGTTCCTTGCAGTGCTCGGCGAAAGCACTTCGGACGCGAGAAGAACTTGTTGGATGTCGTTCCAGTTTTTGGGTCGACGCCCACCGACCAAAGCCATGACGAATGCATCCGGTTGCACAGTGCGCTGATCGGAGAAGCGGACGTCAGCTGGCGACATTGCAGCAACACCGACCTTCTCAATGTCGAGATAGTCCCACAAAAAGGCGATGCAGCAGCGCCACCGCCCGCTGATGATTGTGGTTCGGCGCTGGTGTCATGAGGAGCGCGCCGTCAACGACTTCGTAGCGGTTGCCGTCATCGGGCAATCGCTGCACTTCGTCCGCGGTCCAGTCGGTGCGCGTAACAAGCATGTGCATAGCGTAAACCTCGGCCGGCCGAGTGAGCAAGGGGGCCTTTGGCACGCCAATTCATGTGAACGGGGAGTCTGTCACCGCTCGGTTGCGGGCGCCATCAACTGCCTGCACTTATCTAATGCGCATTGCAGATTTAGACCGTATCTTTTGCAGATCGCCTTCCAGGACTCTTCAATGAAACAAACGTTTTTCTCGCAACGCTCCGCCGCAGTGCTCGCTGCACTCTGCGTCGCGATGCCACTCTCCGCACAGACAAAAGCGACCGTCGCGCAATTTTTGTCGCCCGCTTCACCATTGATGCTCGCATCGGCCAGGAAGGCCGATCGCGTGGCGTGGATGGCATATGACCGCGGCATGCGCAACGTGTACACCGCCGTCGCGCCCGATTTCGCTGCGGTACGATTGACAAACTTCATGCAGGACGACGGCACTGATCTCACCGACGTAGAATTATCGGACGATGGCTCGATCATTGTGTTCGTGCGCGGATCAGCGCCAAATCGCTTTGGCTGGGTCGCGAATCCATCGCAAGATCCGAATGGCACCGAGCGTGCAATTTGGGCTGTGCGTGCAACGGGCGGGCCGGCGTGGCGTGTTGCGGAAGGCGCATCGCCGTCACTTTCGCCGAACGGACAGTTCGTGCTCTACACAAAAAACAACCAGGTGTATCGCGCGCGGGTAGCGAAAGGC
>JBDUAX010000593.1:0-2630 GCA_040004455.1 Gemmatimonadaceae bacterium | reverse complement strand
CATGCAAAAGGCAATGACGCGCAGGGCATTTGCGTGTGGAGCGGCGCCGGCCCTTTCCTGATCGAGAACAATCGCATCGAAGGCTCGGGGCAGGCCATCATGTTTGGCGGCGCCGATCCGGCTATCAGGAATGTGGTTCCAAGCGACATCATCGTTCGGCATAATTATTTCTACAAGCCGCTCAGCTGGTTTAACAGATGGACAATCAAGGCGACCTTTGAGTTGAAAAACGCCAAGCGCGTCATCTTCGAAGGGAACGTGCTTGAAAATCATTGGGCCGATGCTCAAATCGGGTTTGCCATTCTGCTCCAATCGGTCAATCAGGATCGCAGCGCGCCCTGGTCTACCGTTACCGACGTACTGATTCAGAACAACGTCATCAAGAACAGTACTGGTGGAGTGAATCTCCTCGCGCGATTCAGCCCCGACGTCATCACGCCAACGTCCCGAATTCTCATTCGCAATAATCTCTTTCAGGACGTTGGGCACGATCCGTTCAGCGGTCAAAGCGGTCGCATCTTTCAAATCCTGGGCGAGCTGGAAGATGTCACGTTCGCCAATAACACCGCCACCACGACCGGCAATGCTTCGCACGCAGTGCTCTTCGACGGCAATCCGGGCGTTCGCACTACGATTGTGAACAACATTTTCCCGGCTTCCCTGTACGGTATTTTTGGAAGCGGGTACGGGGTGGGAACATCATCAACGTCTGTGTACGCCCCCGGTGGGGTGATAAGCGGAAACGTGCTGCCAACGCAACCAGGCTCGCTCTATCCCGCGAACAATTATTTTCCCGAATCGACCGACCTTGGCGGCGTATCTGTCCAGGCATCCGCCGCTGCCTGTGATGCGAGCCGAGTCTGGACCGCGCAACTGAGCTTGCCTTCGACCGTCGGAACCGATTGCGTGGCGCTTCAACAGGCGACCGTCAATTCAATCGGCAAAACGCCCTGAACGGCGGACCGGTTCGGAAATGTTTTGCCGCGAGGGTGTACGCGGGATCGTAATTACCCGCACTCTTTTTGTACCGCTACCGGCCGCATCCTCGTCTTTAGGGATGCACCTTCAGGCAGTAACCGGATCGGCAGAAACTCGTTCACCGCGCCCGCTTCCTCAGCACGACTAGAATGACGCCCACAGTAGCAGAACGCGGCCCAGTTGCCAGAAATCAGGTTCGTCGGGAGGCTCCACGCCGAACCTTCGATCGGGCTCGCTTCAGGAAGGTCGCGGCGAGTCCGTGGTCCGTTGGTACTGTGTCGCTAATTGTCTATCTGTTCGTTGTGCACAGCTACAAGATCAATCTCGGCACCACCGCGATTGTTCTGGGACTGTTCGGAGTGCTGGTGCACGAACGACCAATTCGGGTCAGTCCCGCGATGTACTGGTTCGCAGGGTATTTGGCCTGGGCACTCATTGGCGTTCCAGGATCGGTCGATGCGTCCAGCTCATTTACTGCGTGGACGGATACGCTCAAGATCCTGCTGATCATGTTTCTGGCGCTGAATGCGATCAGAACTCCAGCGCAACATCGGCTGATTACGCTCGCGTGGCTTGGAATGTTTGCGTTTTATCCAGTGCGCGGAACGTTATTCAATTTCCTTTCGGGTGCAGGTTCGTTTGGTCGTTATGGCTGGAACTTCGTGTTCTCCAATTTCAACGACATGGCGGCGTTGACTCTGATTCCATTGGCAATGTCGCTCGAACGCCTGCGTTCGACCGACAAGAAATGGGTGAAAGCGTGCGCGTTAGCCGGATTAATTGTTCTACCGTTTATCATTTTGATCACGCAGTCGCGCGCGGGTGAAATGGGGCTTGCATTGATGATGCTGTATCTCCTCACAAATAGCCGGTACAAGGCGAGGTTGTTTGTTGCGATGCTCGCTATCGCAGGCGTAGCACTCGCATTTGCGCCGAAAAGTGTATGGGATCGCATCCGCGGAATGAGCTATCTGACCTCTGTCGAAACGCTCGGCTTGTCTGATTCGTCGGCCGAACAGCGCTACGTAATTTGGCAAGTTGCAGAAAAAATCATTGCTGATAACCCGGTCTCGGGCGTCGGCATTGGCGCGTACTCACGTGTTCACGAACAGTACGCTTTCCTGAAGCCCGAGTGGGATATCGCGAAGGGACCTCGCGACACGCACAGCACCTACCTGCACGTGCTTGCTGAAACCGGCGTTATTGGTCTCGCTCTTTTCCTGATGATTTTCTTTTCTGCCTTCTACGAACTACAGACGTTCGCAAAGAAAGCGAAAAAGAGTACGCTTGCTGTCGACCGACAACTGCGTGATCGATGCCAGGCCTATCAAGCTGCGCTTATCGGGCTGACAATTTGCGCGGTGTTCGGTTCCATGCAAACCATGGTGTTTCCGTTCCTTCTGATAGCAATGGGAGCTGCGGCCGTGCGCACCGACCGAACTCTGGCTATTGCCGCCGCTGCGGGTTGATTCGAAATACGGGCGGCGAATTTTGCATACGGTGAGGAGCATTACTGCTCACCACAATCAGTGAATGAACATCACTCGCGGCGAAACAGGCTTCGATACGTATTGAGGAGTGTCTCGGTCACAACACTCTCCCGATGTGTATCGGCAGTGGCAATACCACCTTCAACAAGTTTCGCGGTTTCG
>JBDUAX010000592.1:0-2631 GCA_040004455.1 Gemmatimonadaceae bacterium | reverse complement strand
GCGAGATGTTCACGCGCGTTTGCAACCGATTCGTGATCACGATTCCCGTACGTCGATTCCATGATCACAACGTGCGCACCACCTTTTGGTGGAGCAGGATCGCGTATGATTGGAAGGCCCGTTCGCCCCACATCACCTGAGAACACAACGCGTTTCGTTTCCCCATTCTCCTGTAATTCGAGAATTACGGAGGCGGAGCCAAGTATGTGACCGGCCTCGACGTATTGCGCACGAATACCCGGTACGACGTTGAACCATTTTTCATACGGTACGCCAACCATCTGCTTTTGTGTGCGCGTCGCGTCGTCGGTTGTGTAGAGTGGTTCCGCGTGCGGTTGCCCACGTTTCGCCAGAAATTCGGCGTCTTTTTCCTGAATGTGCGCCGAGTCGGCGAGCATTACGGCGCACAAGTCGCGCGTGGCAGCTGTCGCCCAAATTGTGTGTCGGAATCCGTGTTTGATGAGAAACGGCAGTCGTCCCGCGTGATCGATGTGCGCGTGCGATAGCACGACTGCATCGAGTTTTTCGGGGTCGAATGGAAGTTTTTCATTCTTGATGCGCGACTCCGAGCGGTGCCCCTGAAACAGACCGCAGTCGAGGGCGACCACGTGCCCGTTCACGTGAAGCAGATGACACGAACCGGTAACCTCGCGGGCCGCGCCGACAAATTCGATGTGCATGAATTACGGTGTTCGCTGAATCGGCACTTCGCTAGTGTGCAAACAGACAATTCGAGTGTATTTCTGCGTAGCACACCTCACACTGATATCTCGTTTCCACTTTGTCGAGCCGATTGCCATGGCAAACCCAGTTCCGACCCATGAACCACGCAAGACGCACATCATCGACGAGAATTCCGCCAATGACGAAATCCAGATCGATTTGATAGCTGGCTATGCGCAGCAGGTAGACTTTGGCGTTGCCGCGCCCAATTCACTCATCATCGACGAACCCTCGCCACTCGGCGACAACACCGGACCAAGTCCTACGCGGGTTCTCGCGGCCGCACTCGCGTCGTGCCTGGGCGCGAGCCTTCTCTTTTGTCTCAAGAAGTCGCGTGTTGACGTTCTGGGAATGCGCACGAACGCGTCGATAAAGCTCAAGCGGAACGAGCAGGGTCGCCTGCGCGTCGATTCTATCAACGTGCGCCTCGCGCCGACTGTCGCGCTTGATCAGCAGCCTAACATGGCGCGCTGTTTAGAGGTATTCGAGGATTACTGCATTGTCACTGCGAGTGTTCGCCCCAATATCACGGTCAATGTTTCGGTAAATCCGGTGGACCCAGCCACCCTTCATTCAACCAGTGATGCGCTACCTGACGAATCACTCATGAAGGATCACCCGGCCAAGGATTCGCTCAAGACCTGAGCACGAGCGACTTACCGGCTGTGCTTGTACATCATATCCACCAGCTCGTCGTACATTTCACTCGCTTTGGGTTCGCCGGCGCGAATGGCACCCGTTGCGCAGTGCTTGAGATGATTGCGCATCAACTCGCGTCCGACGGAGCGCAGGGCCTCGTGCACCGATGAAATCTGCGTCATGATATCGGCGCAGTAACGATCCTCTTCCACCATGTTCTGCAACCCGCGCACCTGACCTTCAATGCGCCGGAGTCGCTTCAAGTTGCGCGCTTTGCCTTCGCTATCAACGTGCGCCGCCTTGCGGTCGTCGCTGTGGGCGTGAGGTGTTGTTGTCGTCGCTGATTGCTTGGCGCTCTTTTTCATGTGTCGCTGCGGACAGTATTGTGTGAATGATTTTGAACTTCAAGCAGCAACAGCAAACGCGGATCCCGTGGAGCCGGCGTACAACACGGATAAAAGGCAAAAACGAAAGCGAAACGCGGATTAAACGAATCACGCAGATTGCTCAGAGTCACGCCAACCTTTCGTCGTGCAACTCGTGCGCTCTTTTTGTTGAAACAGCTTGCGGTGTTCGAAATGATCTCAACGTTGCAGTTGTGCCTTTACCTTTGCGTTTCAATCCGCGTCTGCCGTTCATCCGCGTCTTGCAGTTTGCCTTCCGATTCTACCACTACAACGCAACCCTCCGAAGCCGCAAACTGTTCGTCACCACGCTCACCGAACTAAACGCCATCGCCGCACTCGCCAACATCGGGCTGAGCAACAATCCAAACGCCGGATACAACACCCCCGCAGCGATCGGTATTCCCACCACGTTGTACACGAACGCCCAGAACAAATTCTGTCGCATGGTCTTCATCGTACGCCGCGACAAACGAATCGCCTGCACCGCGCTTTCAAGATCGCCGCGCATCAGCACCACATCGGCCGCGTCAATCGCGATGTCAGCACCTGTCCCAATGGCCATGCCAACGTTTGCTTGAGCGAGCGCCGGCCCATCGTTGATGCCGTCGCCAATCATCGCGACGACCTTGCCTGCCTGTTGCAATTCCTTGATCGCCGCAACCTTTCCACCTGGCAGCAACTCGGCGCGCACTTCAGCAATTCCCGCCAATTTCGCAACGGCTTGTGCAGTGCGCTCGGTGTCACCAGTTAGCATGATGACGTCAAGACCAAGTGCTCGAAAGCTCTGAACGGCGGCAGCAGAAGTGGGGCGAATCGTATCGGCCACTGCGATTGCCCCCGCCAACTCTCCGTCAACGGCAAC
>JBDUAX010000591.1:0-2631 GCA_040004455.1 Gemmatimonadaceae bacterium | reverse complement strand
GGGCTATCCGGCCCCCGTGGTCCGTTTTCAGAGAGGTTCGCGCCAATGGCGATAAACGTCACCACATCCGCAGCTCCGGTTCGTCGCGAAAGCGAAGGCGGCCTCGCGCAACAGGGACTCAAACCAAGCGGCCAGGTTCATTGGAATCTGCTTGCGCCCGAACTCACCGAAGCCGCCATTCGACGCAATGAAGGACGCCTCGCGGAAATGGGGCCGTTCGTTGCAATCACGACGCCGCACACCGGACGTTCACCAAACGACAAGTTCGTAGTCAAGGAAAACAGCTCGGCGGCCGATGTCGATTGGGGCAAAGTCAATCAACCGATTTCGGCGGAACATTACGCGTTGCTTAAGAGCGACGTACAAAATTACCTGAACGGATTGAATGAAGTATTTGTTCAGGATCTGTTTTGCGGCGCCGACACAAGTATGCGTTTGTCCGTTCGCTACGTAATGCCGAATGCCTGGCACGCGCTCTTTGTGCGCAACATGTTCATTCGTCCGGAACTCGCCGATCTCGCGAGCTTCGCGCCAAACTTCACAGTGTATCATGCGCCGGAATTTCAGGCTGATCCAGCGAAACACGGCACGCGCACTTCAACGTTCATCGTCCTGAATCTCGCGGAACACACGATTCTCATTGGCGGCACGCGATACGCGGGCGAACTGAAGAAATCGATGTTCACCGTCATGCAATATCTGTTACCAAAACAGAACGTGCTTTCAATGCACTGCTCGGCCAACATTGGACCAGAAGGTGACACGGCATTGTTCTTTGGTTTGTCGGGAACTGGCAAAACCACGTTGTCGGCCGATCCAGAGCGCGGTTTGATTGGCGATGACGAACACGGTTGGTCGACGAACGGCACGTTCAATTTCGAAGGCGGCTGCTACGCAAAGGTCATTAATCTTTCCGCCGAAAGCGAGCCGGACATCTATCAGACAACGCAGATGTTTGGCACGGTGCTCGAGAATGTCGTGCTCAGTGAGCCGACGCGTAAAGTTGAATTCGAAAATCAAAGCATCACGGAAAACACGCGCGCATCATATCCGTTGCACTACATCAAGAACCACGTTCCAAGTGGTCGCGGCGGACATCCTAAGAATGTGGTGTTTCTGACCGCTGATGCATTCGGCGTACTGCCGCCAATTTCGAGGCTGACCCCCGAACAGGCGATGTACTATTTCTTGTCCGGATATACGGCGAAAGTTGCTGGCACTGAGCGCGGCGTAACTGAGCCGCAGGCAACATTCAGCGCCTGTTTTGGCGCCGTGTTTCTCGTGTGGCATCCAACGAAGTACGCACACATGCTTGGCGATTTGCTCAAACAGCACAACGCTCAGGTGTGGCTAGTTAATACCGGTTGGAGTGGCGGCGCTTACGGCGTTGGTAGTCGCATGAAGTTGTCGCACACGCGTGCGATGGTTCGTGCCGCGCTCGCCGGCAAAATCGGCAACGCCACCACCACAGATCCGATTTTCGGATTGCACATGCCGACAGCGATTGAAGACGTACCAGCGGAAGTGCTCGACCCGCGCAAAACGTGGAAAGACGCCGCGGCGTACGATACACAAGCGAAGAAATTGGCGGAGATGTTCCGCGAGAACATCAAGAAATTTGGCGACGCGGTAACGCCCGCAATTCTCGGAGCTGGACCAAAAGGCTGAGCGTAAAGCCAGTTCATGGAAATTCTTCGCGATCCCCTTTGGAATAACATTCGTCTCGACCCGTTAGCGCTTGCACTGCTGGATACGCCAGTGGTGCAACGCCTTCGGTATGTGCGTCAATTGGGACACGCGTTCTTGGTGTATCCAGGCGCTGTCCATTCGCGATTTGAGCACGCCGTTGGCGCGTACCATTTGTCCGGCGTTGCGTTGCGATTGCTCGAAGAACGTCGCGCGCTGGAACATGTTGAGCGCGACGAGCCCGCGATAATTCGCGCCGCAGCGTTGCTGCACGATGTTGGTCACTATCCGTTTTCGCACGCGCTCGAGGAAATTGGCGTGCTGAATCACGAGGAAGTGGCGGCGCCTCTCATCATAGGCGGACCGGTTGCCAGGGCACTCACGCAACACCTCGGCGTCGAAGCACCGATGCGGATTCTGTCGTTGATTAACGGGAAGAGCTTCAGCCCGTTGCAGGGATTGATTTCCGGCTCCCTCGATCTCGACAAAATTGAGTATCTGAAACGCGACGCGTTCATGTGCGGCGTGCCGTACGGTGAGATTGATGTCGATCGCCTGCTCAACTCGCTCGTGTTGGTTTCGCACCCCGAAACGTTTCGAGCGACCGTGGGTGTACACGAGAAGGGGTTGTCTGCGCTCGAGTCATTGTTGTTTGCGAAATATCAGATGTACCGCAATGTGTATTGGCATCACGCGGTGCGGAGTGCGACGAGCATGTACAAGCGGCTCGTGGCGGAAGCGCTTACAGCGGGATTGGTGCAACAAGCGGAAGTGGCGCGCTACACCGACGAAGGGCTCATGACGCATTTCGAATCACTGTCATTGCCTGATGCCGCGCGCACGCTGCTGCAGTCGCTCCGCGTGCGTCACCTGCACAAACGTGCGTACGAAGCGCCGGCCGCGGTACTGGGCGAGGATGTTGGCGAGTGGATTGCCTCGGACTAC
>JBDUAX010000170.1:0-8814 GCA_040004455.1 Gemmatimonadaceae bacterium | reverse complement strand
TCACCGTTGGCACCCACCCACACCCATTCCACACACTTTTCAGTTGAGGTGGACTCACACACGTTCGACGTGCCGGAAGTACAAGACGCGGCAGCTCCTCCATCGCCATCATCACCACCACCACCACCCCCACTGCCATCATCAGGATATTCATCCTGCGCACCGACTCCAGTCACTAGCCCAAATGCAGCGACCGTTCCCACAAGTACGCTGGTCAAGAAACGTCTTTTCATAAATTTTCAACTCCAATAGGGTAAGTTACGTACCAAACATTCCGCAACCGCATGCTCAGTGCGGGTATTCTCGCGTAATGTGCAGTAATGGTCAAGGCAGCTACCACAGTCCATTGTTTCGGGATGACGCGACATCACGCCGTGGGCAATGAGGACACATACGACTACGATACTTGCGCGAATGAAAAAACGCGGAGAATATTCTCTGCGTTTTTCGCTATTTCTAACCCGCCGTTGCGTCGAGTGGTGCGCCACGAGATGTGGTTATGCACGCGGCCTCGTACACGAACGCCGGCAACGGTTCCCACTCTCGACCTGACCTGCCGTGGAAACCGTTGCGCGCATGCGCGTACGTAATTTCGCGCTAGTCGTCACTGACAGGTCGCGCAATTTCACGAGCAATGACTTCAATGAGCGTACGCACTTTTTGTAGCAATCGCACAACCTGCTGACCTTGTTCCTTCACATCTTGCAGCACCTTCTGCGCTGATGTCTGCAGCAAACGTTCATGTGTGTTCGCAAAACGCTTGTAATAGTTTTCGCACAACGGTTGTTGGTTTCTCATCTGCTCAGTGTACGGCACTCGATTCTATGTCAGTAGACGTTGTTGAGTGCCGAGATAGGCACACGGTATCGGTCGCCGAAGTAACGGGAGTGCGGCGCAGGACGCACCGTTGGCGCTCAATCATTCCTGTCTAATGAATTCGCCGACATGTCCGACGTAGAGCTGTTTGTCGCTGCGCCAGCAAGCCACGGAGAAAGTTTTTCTGATACATCATCGGCCGCACGCTGCACCGAATTTTCTGTAATTTTATGCAGATGATACGTGCCGACGTAGTCATGAAAGGTTTACGAATTCGTCAAATCGTTCGTTAGCTTCAACGATCTTTAGGTGGCTCAAACGAGGAAGTCGGTTTGCCAGTCCGCTCGACCAAACTATTTCGTATCGATACGGAGTGCTTCAACAGCCCGACGTACCGACTAGATAACTTGCCTAAGATTGCGTTCGGTGACACACAGCTCAGTCAGTCTGTGCCGCTCGCGACAATAGGACCTTCTCGATTTCAAGTGCGGCGCCCAGCATGTTCACATTCCGAAAATAGACAATATTCGGCTGAATTGCTCCAGGTTTATCCGGAACCAATCTAACGCTTCCGCCGACCTCCTCGAGCGCTGACTTCGCATGAAGGGCATCCGCGCTCCGTTCTTCCCCAAAGAAGATGCTGACAGTCCTCCCAGCTATGGACTTCCGAGCTACAGCTTTCGCCGCGACCATTTCAGCTGAGTCTAAAGTTGGACTTGGTTTTGTCTGCGACGTGTGAACGATGGTGGGTAAGTTTGGTAGCCACCACGTCCAGTAGAGTGACACGAGAAGTAGTTCGCTAAACAATCCCGTTGCAAGCACGCCAATTGTAGTGAGTACGCCCGCGCGAAGTGTCCTACGCGTGGCGCTCAGCTGAGGTACGGAATCTAAACCGCGAATCCGATGGTACAGCAGCGTCAATGTTGTACCTATTGAGACGAGGCTCGCAACACATAGCGTAAGCCTCCACAGCATGAACTGCGGGTCAATCTGGTGTGACGAAGCCACTTTCTCAACGAACACCATGGCAAGCGCCACCAGGCTTGCCACACTTCCGCTTATCGAAAGGAATGGCCCAGTGGCTAATATTGGTGTACGAGACGTGTCTTCGGTCATTCAATCGCTCCTGTATCCGGATTGTTCCTGACTTTGCTGTATTGAGCTCGCTGGTGCTGCCGAACGCGGATTATGCTGCGAAGTTGCTGCATAAATCGGCTGTTTCCTTGTTACGGACAAATTTCAGTTAGATCCGATCCCACGAATTTTCGATTCTAGGAAGCGCTGAACTTTTTCGAACGGCTTTCTCTGAATGCCCGGTCGGTCTGCTTCCATACGCGAAACGCTCAATTGGTCGACTCCTGCCACGCGCGCAAGACTCCCGACTGAGTAACCAAGACTAATCCTCGCAAATCGAATTGCTTGACCCGGAGTCTCTGGTTTAGGCAGCGGATTGTATCCGAGAAACGTAACGATGGCCGGATAAAATCTCTCTTCCGATTCGTGACTACCCATCTGCCAACTGTTGAGCGTGGATTGTGTCGATTTGAGCCGGTCGGCCAATCCCTTAATTGTCATTCCGCGTTCGATTCGTCGCGCTCGGATGTGCTCACCGACCCTCGAAATGTGCACCGGATAGCTGTGAAGAGGGATCGCGGCCTTTCGGCGCAGCCGACATCCGGGCAACAAAAAGGCAGCGCATCCATGTCATTGTGGATTTGCGGGCGCGACGGATCGGGTTTGTCAGTGCAGTCTCGTCGATCTTGAACGACACCGTTCGCGTTTGTCGGGGCCGCTCATCGATCGTATCGATTTGCATGTGCACGTGCAGCGGGTCCTGCCCGAGCTGTTGGCTTCGCATGCACCTGCAGAGCGGTCCGCCGTCGTTCGCGAACGCGTGACTCGCGCGCGAGAACTACAGACTGCGCGGTACTCGCACACTGCGACAACGTACGAACCCGATGGGCGAACAAACGCATCCGCTCCGGTGCGATTACTTGGTCCGGTCGCGAGACTCGACGCGGATGCACGCGCGTTGCTCGTGCGAGCAGCGAACCAACTCTCGTTGTCAGCGCGGTCGTATCACCGCGTGTTGCGCGTAGCGCGCACGATTGCCGATCTCGACTGCGAGGAGGGCGTATCGCGTTTGCACATTGGAGAAGCACTGCGATATCGACCGGTGGTTGCGGCAGACACCGTCGTACCGGCGACGACCACTACGACGATGGCGGCGAACTCGTGGTGAGTTCTCCGCCATCGAACGACCCTAGCTGATTGAAAACTGACGCTCTGTTATGCCAAGCCCAGTTTCGCCAACAACTCTGGTGGCGGACCGGCGAACTTCTCCGTCGGCACGTTGCCGATGTAGCCAATGTCCTTCCACCCTTCCGGCGTTGTGTAAAATCCTCCTGCTGTCAAATCGCGCACACGATCGAAGAAGACTGCACCGGCAACAAAACCGGGTTTCGCCTTTGGCACAAAACAAATGTCATCGCAAATCGCAGCGCGTTCGGTATCACTCAACTGATGAAACGGTTTGTTGAATCGCGACATTGATTCACCGTTGATCCACATCACACCGCCACGGATCAACGTTAAATCGTTTGTGCGACCAGGAGCGCTCGCGACTTCGTTGATGTAGTTCTGAGCACCCACTTTACTCGCGGACGGACTCTTCTCGTCGGCGGGAATAATGGTGTCGGCCATGGCGGTCAGCGTGGTCATCTCTTGCGGAGTGAGCAGCAACGGCCAGGTCACCTTCGCACCGATGATGAACGGATCGCTGGGAGTACCACGCGGCCCTTTGCCGGGCGCATATGTTCCAGTTCCGCCCGCTGCTGAGGTCGAGGCAGTTGATGCCCCCGGAGTTCCGTCTGGCGCAGCGCACGCATCAACCAGTGTTGCAAGCGCCGCGGTCGCGGCCATCGCCTTCAATGCATCGCGACGTTTGATGTTGCTCGTAAGTGTAACGAACACGCCTTCAGATTTCTTGTCGGACATTCAGACGTTCCCCCGCTTTGATTCAGCGATGATGTGATCGCAAGTGCGCCAGGCTAACGCGAGAATTGTCAGGGTTGGATTCTTGTCGGCGTTACTTACAAATGGTGCGCCATCTGTGACGAACAAATTGGAGACGTCCCACGTCTGACAGTTCGCGTTGAGCACCGAGTTCTTTGCGTCAGTTCCCATACGGGTGGTGCCAACCTCGTGAATGATCTGTCCGCCTTTCGCGATCGCTTTCGATCCATCCGTTTGCACCGTGCCGTTCACCTTGCCACCCATACCCTCAATGAGTTCGGCAAACGTTTTCTGCATGTGCGCGGCCTGATTCAATTCGTGCGAACTCCACTTCCAACTGAATCGCAACACCGGAATGCCCCATTGATCGACTACCTGCGGATCGAGCTCGCAGAATGAATCTTCGTTGGGAATCATTTCCCCGCGCCCATCATACGACACGTACGAGCCGTAGTATCGACGAGCTTCCTCCTTGAATCTCCTGCCGTAAGCGCCCTCGGTTTCCCTTTCGAGTCCACCAAACGCGCCACCCCCCGGCATGCCGCGCCCGCCGCCCAGTTCGATGTGGTAGCCGCGCGCAAAATTCATCTTGCCTTTCTTCTGCTCGCTGTACAACCACCACGGTGAATACAGGTGATCTCCGGCAACGCCATCATCATTCGTTGGTGGCAAATTCTCGAGTGCAGGAACCTGTCCGCCCAGGCTCGCGCCAACGGTATCCATCAAGTACTTGCCAACCAATCCGCTGCTGTTTGCGAGACCGTTCGGAAACATCGTGCTTTTTGAGTTGAGCAGAATGCGTGATGTTTCTGCCGCACTCGCCGCGAGCACCACAACTTTTGCTGTAACGTGATGATCGGTTCGCGTCATCTTGTCGATGTAATGAACGCCCGACGCTTTGCCTTTTGCATCAACCGAAACGGCGCGCACCATCGCATCGGTAATCAACGTGACATTGCCCGTCGCCATTGCTGGCGGCAACAATACCGTCGTCGACTGGAAGTTCGCTTTAATTGAGCAACCGTGTCCGCACGGAGTCGCGTAGTAACACGCTTGTCGTGACTTCATCGATTCTTTCAGCACCTTCTGCGCGAGCGCATTTCCCGGATGCAGCTTCGCCGGCAAATTTTCGGCGTCCTGTTTCGCAGTCAACACTGCGCGGTGCGCCGGAATAACCGGAACGCCGATTTTGGCCCCGGACTTCTTCGTCATCAATTCGTAAATGCGCGGAGCCGGCGGCGGCAACAACACTCCCGGTGACGAATTTGGTGTGTTCTCCATTCCTTCGTTGCTACCATATACGCCAATCAACGACTCGGTGAGGTCGTAGTACGGCGCCATTTCTTCGTACGTCACCGGCCAGTCGGCGCCCAATCCGTCGCGACTCTTCGGTTTGAAATCGTACGGCCCCATGCGGAGCGAAATGCGTCCCCAGTGATTCGTGCGGCCGCCCAGCATGCGCGCGCGCCACCAGGTGAATTCACTACCGGGAGCCGTCGTGTACGGTTCCCCGGGAACGCGCCAACCCCCGTCAACAGTCGCGTCGTAGAATCCAAAAGGCTTGTCAGCATTTCCACCAGCGCGTAGCGGCGCATCCTTCGGCGTTTGGAACATCACCGATTCGGAAATCGGGTCGTAATCACGTCCCGCTTCAACCAGGAGCACCTTCAAGCCTTGAATGGAAAGCTGATACGCCGCCATGCCGCCACCAGCACCCGATCCAACAATGATTGCGTCGTATTGCGTGTCGGTTTTCAATTGTCGAAGCGCCACCAGTCAGACTCCTTGCCAGAAAAAAGAAGAGCAGTAAGGCTCGGTTGGAACTACACCGAACGCAAACTGCTCATCGTTCAAAGCCGCCGATAGGGTCGCGTTGCGCTATTTCTTTCGCTCCCACGAAAAGCGTTGTTCAAAGCCGTGAGAGGTCAGTTCGCCATCTGGTGGCCGCGCCCCTTCCTCGTCAGGAAGATCACCAAAGATTTCGTCGATAATTTCATCTGGCTGGTCGACGACGGGTGCAAGACGCGATCCGGCTCGTGCCAACACGGCCTCACTCTCCGTAATCATTCCATCGACTGCCTGACAGTTTCGTTCGACTTCTTCTTCCGCTTCGGCAATTCCGCCTTCGAGTTGCGCGATCAGTGAAGAGAGTCCCTCGAAAACATTTGCCAGGCCCATACCGCTGGGCGGATCATTTACTTCGAAGTCATCCCACAATCGCGCGCGCTTTCCGACAATTACGGTGCACAGCCGAAGTCGGCCGTCGGAGCCTACAACGAGCATGCGAAGCCGAGATGGGGTTTCCAATTGCTGGTAATGCAGAACGTAATGATGCAGCGTTGACGGGCCCGTTCCCCGCACCGGGCGAATGGCCGGAACTGCATCGGGCATGTGCGCCAACAGCCGTGCGGTGTGGCGAGCCAAGCGACTCGCATACGCGGTCGCGCGACGGTCGACCGATTGCGCCTTCCGCGTGTTGACTCGGATTCTCGCTGAGAGTGAGTGGACGTTATCCAGTAGTCCTCGTGCACCCTCCGTCGCTGACGCGGCTGACGACCACTCGGCGTCCTGCGCACGACTCGGAGAGGCGTTCGCTGCTGGAGAGTTCGGATCGAATTCGGATCCGTTCACGGCGCGATGGGGACGAAGGGGGCGACGCGACTTAAATCGAGTCGGTTCTGAAACGAGCGGTGTATACGGCGGCGTATACAGCTGAGGACGAGGGGCGACTCGCCAATGTCACGGCTCTTCTCTCCAGGGGCGTCTCGGCCATTGGATTCGGCGGGAGGGCCAATACCTTTCCCAAGACCGCTTACCACCTTCCCGCTCTCCATGTCCTGTCTGTCTCGAGTTGGTTGCGCGGCCGTTTTGTTGGTCGGCGGCGCGTGCGCCTGGTGGTTGTATGGCGGAACGATGCCCGATGCTGTTCGGAAAGCGGCCTCGAAGGTTGTAGAGGCCAGGCCCGAGGGCACGTCCAAGGCAGTAACATGGGCCTCTTTAACCGATGCCAGGATTTCTTCGGCCGAAGCACTTTCGACCCTCGAGAGACCAACCGGACCAGCTTTCGTTACACTTGCTGCCGGAGACGTAGCAGGTTTTCTGGCGGAAGCGCTCAGGCCCATGTTGCCGGGATCCGCGGTCGGTGCACAGGTGGCAATTACAGACGACGTATTGCGTCTGCGAGCTGCAGTGCCCCTTCGAGAACTCGGCGGCGACTTGTTGCCAAGTTTGCTGAATTCGGTGTTGAAGAGCAACGATGAGCGAAACGGAACGACTGTTGGCGCGAACAAGTCGGTTGAACGCGACACCGTCGAGTTGGCTGGAACGCTGGAAGTCATACGTCCGGGACTAGGTCAATTTCGCGTGCGTGAATTTCGCGTTCGCGGTATCGACGTCCCGCCGCGTCTCATTCCACCAATCCTGAGTGCCATGCGCAAACGAGGTGCCACGACGGACTCGACTGCGAGCGACGCGGTGTCAATTGTGTTGCCCAAGTCGATTGCGGATGTTCGTGTGCAGCACGGCAAGGTCACATTGTACAAAGCTGCGCCCGCGAAGTAATCGACCAAGTGATCACCAAAAAACCTTCTCCAATTTCAGAATAGATGGCCGCATCGGCACGCAGTTCCGCATTGCGCATTCTGGTCATTGATGACGAGTCAGGAATTCGTCACGCACTTGGTCAGTTGCTGGAATACGAAGGATATGAAGTGCACACCGCCGGTGGCGGATCTGAGGGGCTTGCGCTGTACGAAAAAGTCAAACCGCATTTGGTCTTTCTCGATGTCAAGATGGCGGGTATTGACGGGCTCGAGGTTCTGAAGCGTCTTCGTGTGCTCGACCCCGTTGCAACGGTCGTGATGATCAGTGGTCACGCGACGATTCAAACTGCGGTCGAAGCCACGCAGCTGGGTGCGTACGACATTCTCGAAAAGCCACTCGACACCGATCGCGTGTTGGTGTTGCTGCGAAACGCTCTCACGCAGCGCGATTTGAGTGAAGAGAACGAGCGGTTGCGCGAAACCATTGAATCGCGCTATGAAATTGTCGGTCGTTCATATGCGATTCGCGCGTTACTTGAGCGCATTGACAAAGTGGCGAATACGCCCGCGCGCGTCCTCATTACCGGTGAAAACGGCACGGGCAAAGAGCTGGTCGCGCGCGCCATTCATCGTGGGTCAGCGCGCAGCAAACGTCCGTTTATCGAAGTGAATTGCGCGGCCATTCCGTCAGAGCTGATCGAGAGCGAACTGTTCGGTCACATGAAGGGTTCGTTCACCGGCGCGATTACCGATCGCACGGGCAAGTTTGAACAGGCGGACGGTGGCACGCTCTTTCTCGACGAAATCGGCGACATGTCCATGAGTGCGCAGGCCAAAGTGTTGCGCGTGTTGCAAGATGGAGTGGTTACGCGCATTGGCGGCAACAAACCCATTCAGGTAGACGTGCGAGTGCTGGCGGCGACGAACAAAGATCTGGAATCGGAAATTGCAGCGGGCCGTTTTCGCGAAGATCTGTATTATCGGTTAAACGTCGTGCCAATCATCGTGCCGCCGCTCCGCGAACGGCGTGAAGACATCGAATTGCTGGCCGTCTATTTTCTGCAACAGCTGGCCCATCGCGACGGATTACCGGCCCGCGGCATTACCGACGAAGCGTTAAAGCGTTTGTCGGAACTCGAGTGGGCGGGCAACGTGCGTGAGTTACGAAACACGATTGAACGGCTCGTCATTCTCGCGTCGGGCACGACCATTGGCGCGTCGGAAATTGAGCGACTGGTTGGACGACGCGCGGCCGAACCGGCGGGGCTGGGCGCGCTCATTGATTGCCAAACGTTCGAAGAATTCAAACAAGTCCTTGAAAATAAAACCGGATTTATCTCCGCACATTGGGACGGAACTGTAGAAACCGAAGAGAAAATCAAGGATTTAACCAAAGCAATCATCCGTTGCATTCCTTTAAATGTTAAAAAAGAGGAAGGGA
>JBDUAX010000169.1:0-8828 GCA_040004455.1 Gemmatimonadaceae bacterium | reverse complement strand
CTGATAATGCGCGTTTGCTTTTGCGTACTGCGCGCGAAGGCGATCGCGTTATTGTTGATGCAACCGACAGCGGCGTCGGCATGTCACCCGAAGTACGCCGTCGAATTTTCGAACCCTTCTACACCACGAAACCCGCCGGCGTAGGCACCGGACTCGGCCTCTCCGTCAGCTACGGAATCATTCAAGCGCACCAAGGCACCATCGAAGCACACTCAGCACCCGGTTTGGGCACCACCATTTCCATTCAGCTCCCCGCCGCACCGCCGGTTGGACTATTCGCCGAATCCGAACCACAGGTCGCTCACGCCTAGCTTGAACGCCGTGCGTAGTTGCTGTTGGGTTTCCGCAAATGGGCAGCAACTCAACAATTCGCGCTCATAGCGTTTCCAAGCCCCGACCACCCCGCCACTTGACTGTGATCGCGCTCCTATGTACTAGGGTGCATTCAAGTTTGCACCACATAAAACAGGCTGCTGCACGCCATTCTTCTCGGCGTTCCCCAGTTGCGACGTTCATCGTTAAGGAGGCGGTCATGCCGCGTAGTGACGAAGTGTCTGAAGAGGTCCGGAACATCAACGGCAACGAAGCCATGGAAGCCCTGGCCTACGGCGGTTCGTCCTATGACGAAGACGAGGATGAAGACGGGTACGGCGCGCCGTCCGACGACAGCGACAGCCTGTGGGATAGCGCTGACGATACCGACGACGACGATGACGACGAAGACGCCGACAGCGACAACTTCGAGGAAGATCCGGCAGACGACGAGGAAGAAGAGGAGGACATGTTCGGCGGCGGCGGACCACGCCGCGGCCCCGGTCGCCCTCCCAAAAATCCCGGCGCCCCGCGTCCGGCTCCGAAGGCACCGAAGTCAGCCCCAATTCCGGTGCCCGCAGCGGCCGATGATGACGACGACGATGATCTCGATGATGGCGACGATCTCGACGGAGACGACGACGATTTGGGCGATTTGGATCTCGACGGCGATGGCGAAGGCGAGGGTGATCTCGACATCGACGACGACATCGGCGACGAACCGTCAGCAAAACCGCCAGCAAAGCCTGCAGCCAGGCCGGCCGCAAAATCCGCCACGGCAGTTGCCGCCAAGGTAGCCAGCACCCCTGCGCCAGCAGCGAAACCCGCACCGGTACCAAAGGCCCTCAAAACGCCTCCCGCTCCGAAACCAGTCGCGAAGGTTGCTGAGGTGAAAGCTCCAGTGGCGAAAGCTCCACCCGCGCCTAAGGCTCCACCTGCTCCGAAGGCCCCCCCCACGCCTGCCCCCAAGGCCGCGGCGCCGGCTCCTTCGTCCAAAGCCGCAACTCCCGCACCGAAACCTGCACCGGCCAAAGCTCCGCCAGCCAAACCCGTGGCCCCGGCCACCAAGGCTGTCAGCGCCAAAGTGCCCGCTGCCCCAGTAAAAACCGCTGCCAAATCACCGGCCAAAATGCCGGCAAAGGCTCCCGCCAAGTCGGCAGTGAAAACTGCTGCCAAAGTCCCCGCGAAAGCTCCGGCCAAAGCCCCTGCCAAGGCCCCAGCCAAACCGGTCGCCAAAAAGGCTGTCCCCGCTAAGAAGGCTGCGCCGGCCAAAGCTCCCGCAAAACCAGCCGCGAAAAAGCCCATGGCGAAAACCGCTCCGAAAAAAGCGGCTCCAAAAAAGGCCGCTCCAGCCAAAAAAGTGGCCGCAAAAAAAGCGGCTCCAAAAAAGGCCGCGAAGAAGGCCGGAAAGAAACGCTGAGTTAACTTCACCCGGCAGTAAATCGAGGGGCGCGGCCATCGTCGCGCCCCTCGCTCGTTTCTATTCCGTTCGTATATTCCGCGACCCATGGCAGACTCCCCCGTCCCTCTTCTTCGCGCACACGCGCGCCACGCCCCGTGGAATGCACGGGGATTGGCAGCACACGCAGCCGCCCTGGTTGACGCGGCGGGAATGAAGCCGACCAATGCATCAGCGCGCGCCGTACCAAGCGCGCGCGCAGTTCGTTTCTACGTCGCAAACAATTTGCTCGATCGCCCCGAAGGCGCCGGCACCGCCGCGACGTACGGATATCGCCACCTGTTGCAACTGCTCTCGATCAAAATTCGCCAGCGCGAAGGCCAAACGCTTGACGCGATCAAAGCGGAAATGCGTGAGATCACCGGCGATTCACTCGAACGCCGCGTCGCTGCATCGCTCGCTCCCGCACTATTCCTGCAGTCAGATCCCGTCTCGGTGCGACGGGAAGAATCGACCGCCAGCTGGCGACGCATTCCCGTTGCCGACGGTGTTGAGGTCCACGTGCGCGACGATTCTCCTGTTGCCAGCGACGACCTGCTCCTCGCCATTCGCGAAGCAGTTCGCGCGGCGCTCGGCCGATCTGACCTCCGGAGCTGAACTCCGTAGCATTCAGTTCGCTGGCGCAGACGCTTCGAACAACAATTCCTGACATCTTACGGTTCGCCGCCGTCGCATTCCACGCGTGCTTCGCATGCTGAGTTCGGCCCGTCGAGCATTTGAAGGCTTCACAAACTCGCGCCGATTTCAAGACTCATGACGTACCGCGTGCTCGTTACCGATGAAGTAGATACCGAAGGCGTGGCTTTGCTCCAAGCCGAAGTCGAGCTGCAGATAGATGTGGTTTCGACGTTGCCGAAGGCGGAACTCCTCGCTCGCATTGGTGACTACGACGCCATCGTTGGTCGAAGTGCCACGCGCATTTCCGAAGAACTGCTGCGCGCCGCGACAAAACTGCGCGTAGTTGGTCGCGCAGGAGTCGGCGTCGACAATATCGATCTCGATGTTGCGACTTCACTGGGCATCGCAGTCATCAACGCCCCTGCCGGCAACACCATTGCAGTTGTCGAATTGTTTTTCGGCGCGGTAATCGGCCTGCTTCGCCAACTGCCGCAAGCGCAGCGCAGCATGCAAGACGGTCGATGGGATCGCAACCAATTCCTCGGTCGGGAAATGAAGGGCAAGGTGTTGGGTATTGTGGGACTCGGTCGCATCGGTGGGGAAATCGCAACTCGCGCACACGCGTTCGGCATGTCCGTCGTTGCGTTCGATCCCTACATCGCCGATGAACGTTTCACGTCGCTGCGGGTGCGTCGCGCCGCAACACTCGACGCGCTGCTTGCCGAATCGAACATCCTGACGCTACACGTTCCGCTTAACGAAGAAACGCGCGGAATGATTGGCAAACGCGAGTTGGCCAGGCTGCCGACCCGTTCAGTTGTTGTGAACATGGCGCGCGGTGGCATTATCGAAGAAGCAGCACTGCTTTCGGCGCTCGAAACCGAACAACTGCGTGGAGCGGTGCTGGATGTGTTCATTTCCGAACCCGCGGCGCCCGATCATCCGTTGCGCAACGCTCCCAACATGTTGATCACTCCACACCTCGGCGCAAATACCATCGAAGCGCAGCGCAACGTTGCGAAAGATGTGTGCATCGCGGTGCGTGATGCATTGTTGCGTCAGGATTTGTCACGTTCAATCAACGTGGCCGGTGGCGCAGGCGACGCCTGGGCCGACGCGCAACCCGCGATGCTCGTCGCGCGTCGTGCAGCCGCTGTCGCTCGTGCTGTTTTGGCCGATCAGGGAATGCGAGCGGTGCGTCGTGTTTCACTTCGCGTTGGCCCCGATCTCATTCACGCATCGGGGGCCCTACTCGCAGCCGCAGCAATCGGCGTGCTCGAAAATGTTGTTGAAAACGATCGACTGAATCTGATTAACGCGCGCAGTCTGGCCGAAGCACGCGGTCTGGAATTGTCGATTGCCGAATCGAACGACCTCGGTCATCCGCGCGCTGTCGAAGTCGCACTTGCCGGCGGCATGCAGCAACTCGCTGTAGCCGGCATCGTTACGGAAAATGGTCAATCGCGACTCACTCGCATTGGCTCGTTCCACGTTGACGTGAATCCACGTCAAACGCTCGTTGTGCTCACCAATCACGACGTGCCCGGCGTCATTGGTCGCGTTGGAACCCTGCTCGGCGAACGCCAGGTGAACATTGCCGAATACCATCAGGCGCGTCTCGCACAGGGTGGCGAAGCACTCGCCGCAATTTCTGTCGACGGCAACGTCGATGAAGCCACGCGCAAAGCGCTGCTCGACTTGCCCGACATTCTGACGGCGAGCGTCGTGCATTTTCGCGGTACCTGAGTTCCGGTCTCGTACCAGATGAAACACGCGTCGTCAGACCTCGATATTCGGAACGCGTATGCGCGCGACGCATCGGGAGTGGAACTCGTGCCAGAATTTGTCGCACGCCCGTCGTCTGCCGAGGAAACAGTTGAGCTCATTCGCGAAGCGCATGCTGAACGAATTCCGATAACGACCGCGGGCGGTCAATCGAGCATGACCGCTGCTTCGATTACCGACAAAGGACTGCTGTTGTCACTGCGCGCGCTCACAAACACCCTCGAGGTGAATCCGAAAACGCGCACCGTTCGCGTTGACGCGGGCGTCATTGTCGCCGACGTTCGCATTGCGGCTGCACAGCAAGGATTGCTCTTCACTCCCGACCCAACCAGCGAAAAAGAAAGTACGATCGGCGGCGCCATTGCCTGCAATGCGTCGGGCGCTCGTTCACTGCGCTACGGTGCCACCCGTCGCCACGTGCGCGCACTTACGGTGGCGATGGCCAATGGCGATGTCGTTGAGTTTCGTCGTCCCGAGCTCGAAAAAAACACGGTCGGTTACGCGATGGCACACGATCCGGTCGATTGGTTCATTGGCAGCGAAGGCACGCTTGGCGTTGTCCTGAGCGCTGAATTCGCATTGTTACCCTTGCCAGTGCACAGCATTGGACTCGCAATTCCGTTTCCTGACGAGGCGAGTGCGCTGGCGTTTGTCATTGCGGCACGACGATCAAACAAAGTACATCCACGCTGTCTTGAGTTCTTTGACGAACGTGCGGTTGCCATTGTGCGCGACGCCGAAGGCTCGGCACTGGGTGCAGATGGAACGTGCCTCGTGTACACCGAGGAAACCGGCGACGACAGCAATCCCGACGCCGAACTGCCCCTTGATGAGTGGTTACAACTCGCCGAACATCACAATGCTGACAGCCATGACATTCGCGTGTACGATTCCGAACCAGCGTTGCTCGAAGCGCGACGCCTGAGACATGCCGTTCCCGCGACGCTGAACGAACGCGGTGCGCGCTTTCGTTCAGCGGGAGGTCGCAAGGTTTCCACCGATTGGGCCGTGCCCTTTCCGTTGCTCGCGGACATTCTCGTGAAGGCGCGCGCGCATGCGGATGCGCACGGAATTGAACAAGCAGTCGCGTACGGTCACGCCGGCAACGGTCATCCGCATCAGAATTTCCTCGCGCGTGATGCTGCCGAATTGCATCGCATCGAGGCTGTTGTGGAAGCGACGTTGCGTGATGTTCTGGCCGTCGGTGGCACTGTGGCCGCGGAACACGGCATCGGAAAGCTCAAGCGTCGCTGGTTGCCAATGCAAATGTCTTCGATGCAACAAGGCGCAATGCGTGCTCTTAAGCACGAACTCGATCCGCGCGGACTGCTCGCGCCGGGAAACGTGCTGTGAGTATGCGACCGAAATTCGCGTCAGTAGTGTTTGACGCCGACTCCACCCTTGCGTCAATTGAAGGGATCGACTGGCTTGGTGCCCGTCGGGGCCTCGATGTCGGAAGGAATGTGCAAGATCTCACCACGCGTGCAATGGCGGGCGAATTGCCACTCGAGCAGGTGTATGCGCTACGCCTCGACGCTATTCGCCCCACGCGCAAAGAAATCAGTCTATTGAGTGACGCGTATGTCGCCGCCGTCGAACCAGGGGCTTTGAAATTGCTTGAGCAACTGCGTGATGCCAACGTCACGCTTGCAATTGTAAGCGGTGGCCTTCGCGCGGCGTTGTTGCCGCTAGCCAATATGTTGAGCATACCCCAACACGATGTGTACGCCGTCGATCTGATTTTCGACGACAACGGCGAATACGCGTCGCTCGCAGCTTCGCAACCGCTTTCACAACAACTGGGCAAACCCATTGTCGTGCGCGGGCTGAATCTGCCACGTCGCTCCGTGATGATTGGCGACGGCAGCACCGATGCCGCTGTTCGCGGTGACACCGACGAGTTCATCGCGTATACTCGCGTCGCCCGTCGTGAACTGGTTGTCGCCTCCGCCGACGCCGAAGCGCGCGACTTTGGTGAACTCACCAAACTGCTTTTCGAGTCTGCAGCACATAAATCATGAGCAACTTCGGCACGTTCTTTCTTCCCGGCCCAACTGAAGTTCGGCGCGAAATTCTCTCTTCGATGTTGCAACCAATGCTTCCGCATCGGGGTCCTGCATTTGAATCGCTTTACGCACGCTTGCAAGAGGGGTTGCGCCCGATCTTTCGCACTACGCGTCCTGTCTACGTTTCCAGTTCCTCCGCAACGGGGTTGATGGAAGCTGCAATTCGGTGCGCGCCAGGCGGGCCAATTCTTGCGCTTGTCAACGGCGCGTTCAGCGAGCGCTTTTCAGCGATCGCCGAAGCGTGTGGTCGTGAAGTGCAGATTGAATCATGTAAATGGGGGGAAGTTGTTGCACTCGATGCTGTCGAAGCGGCGCTCAAATCGCGACGCTTCGCAGCAGTCACTGTCGTGCATTCCGAAACGTCAACGGGCGCGCTTACCGATTTGCAATCACTTGCGGCGCTCGTCCATCAACACGACGCGTTGCTGATTGTTGATTCAGTCACCGGCATCGCCGGAGCACCGGTCGAAACGGACGCATGGAGTCTCGACTTCGTGTTGACTGGTTCGCAGAAAGCCCTCGCACTACCACCGGGTCTCGCATTCGGCGTGGCATCTGAGCGTTTCATCAATACGATGGCACAACCATCGCGCGGTTTGTATTTCGATCTCGTTGAATTCGAACAATTCGCGCACAAAAATCAAACGCCGAGTACGCCCGCTCTATCGTTGATGTACGCGGCGGAGGCGCAGTGTCAGGCCATTGCGAAGGAAGGCATCGAACGCCGTTGGGCGCGACACGTTTCCATGATGGAGCACATGCACTCGTGGGTCATGGAAGCGCGGCAACAGACCGGACTCGCACTCGATGTGCTGGCGCCTCTCGAATCGCGTTCACCAACCGTTACCGCCGTGACCCTCCCCGTAACGATTTCCGGAGATGCGGTAGCGCGAGCCGTGAGCGAACGTGGTTTTGTAATCGGCTCGGGCTACGGCCAACTCAAGAAAAGCACGTTCCGCGTTGGCCACATGGGCGACCACACCGTCGACGGACTGGCCCACTGCCTCGACGCCGTCACCGAAGCCCTTCAAACACTCTCGAAATAACACCTATGCAATTCTCCAACAAACTCATCGTCATCACCGGAGTCGGACGCGCAGGCCAGGCCGGCGAAATCCTCGCCAAGACATTCGCCGAACGCGGCGCCACGGTCGCCTTGATGGACCTTCAACAAACCGAAGTCGAAGCACGCGCCGCAACACTCAAAGCACTCGGCTACAGCGTCACCGCGCACGCGGCCAATCTCTCGGATGCGGAAATCGCACGCAGTGGAGCTGCCGACGTGATCAAAACACACGAAGCGGAGTTTGGCGGTGCGGTACACGCTGTGATTTGCGCAGCCGGTGGTTTCGGCATGACCGGCCCGCTCGACGAAAGCGATCCCGCCGCCTGGCACAAACAGTTTCTCATCAATCTCGATACCGCCTACTGTACGACGCGCGCATTTCTGCCGGCGCTGCGCAAAGGCGCGGGTTCACTTGTGTATTTCGTGTCAGCAGCGGCGTTACCGGGCGGCAAGACAAGTGGAATGGCCGCATACATTGCCGCCAAAAGCGGCGTCATTGCTCTGCTCCGCACGGTCGCGCAGGATGAACTCGATCACGGCGTTCGCGCCAATGCCGTTGCACCTACTGCCATTCGCACCGCAACGAATGTCGCCGACCTGAGCGACAAAACGAAATACGTCGAACGCGAATCAGTGGCCGATGTCGTTGCGTTTCTTGCCAGTGAAGGCGCGCGCAACATCACTGGACAAGTCATTACACTCGCTTGATCGCTTAAGAAGTCGCAAAGCTTGCACCAAGCTGCGCGTTGTGACTGGCATTACACGCATCGCCACGCCACTATACCCGCGTGACCCTGGCCGCACGACGGCGTACAGCCGTGCGAGGTGTGGTTCTCGATCGCTCTATCGAGGCCCTCCCTCTGTTCCGCTTGAGTGATTCGGCGGAAGATTCGCCCGTCTCGTATACAACCGAGAATGGTGGGCGCTGGCGAGTCATCCCCGCTCCCGGCGACAGACTTCCCGGCACGTTCGACCAGGACGTGTATGTCGAAGTGCTGCATCGCTATCACGAAGCGGGCGATCCCGCGGACGGCGCCATCAGCTTTACGCTGCATTCGTTTCTGCGCTCCATGGGACGTCGCGCGGACGGGCGGACCTACGAGCAGCTGCGCGGCGCACTCACGCGACTCGAACGCACCACCCTCGAGTCCATTGGAGCCTACTGGTCCGCCATCAGCGGCGAGTCCGAAATCAGCTTTTCATTGTTTTCAACAGTCGCCGTTCAGCGACGCCGAGTGACCGATCGGGAGCAGTTGCACCTGTTTGGCAATCTGACTACTGGGGAGCCGGGGGTTGCGCGTGTTGTACTCTCGCCCACTGTGCGAGCGAACCTTGCCGCGCGTCACGTTGTCACACTCTCTGCCGCTCGCTACCACGCCCTGTCTTCACCGGTGGCCCGTCGTCTGTATCGCTTGCTGGAAGTCGCGCGGGCTGAAGGTCGTCTCTCCTGGCGCGTTCCGCTCGAACGGCTGGCCGAACAGCTCCCGCTTTCTCAGCGCTATCCGTCCCATTTGCAGCGCGT
>JBDUAX010000168.1:0-8849 GCA_040004455.1 Gemmatimonadaceae bacterium | reverse complement strand
GTTTGATGGGGTCAGGTTCATCAAAACGAGTTTGATGGGGTCAGGTTCGCAACGAAACGGTACCAAGTCGCGGCGCCAGGAGGCGCGCCACGTGCTTCGCCAACATGTCAGCTTCAACGTGGACCTGAGAGCCGACAGACAGCTCACCCAGCGTTGTATGCTGAAGCGTGAACTCAATGAGTGCCAGTTGCACCGCATCATCATCGAGCAATTCGTTTACAGTGAGACTGACGCCATCTACGGTGATGGAACCGTGTTCAACCATCAATACGGAAATTTCCGACGGTAGTGAGAGATCGACCAGCCAGGCGTCATCGCGCCAACGGGCTTCGCGAACGATTGCGACGATGTCAACGTGCCCCTGCACCATGTGGCCGCCGAGACGGTCACCAACGCGAAGCGCGCGTTCAAGATTCACCCGTCGCCCATCATGCCAACTGCCGATCGTTGTTCGATCGAGCGTCGTGACAATTGCGGCCGCCGTAAACCAACCCGAATTGTCTTCAGCGATGCCACAACTGCGAACTGTGAGACACGCGCCATTCACAGCGATGCTTTCACCGGGAAGCAAATCGCTGTAGCGGCACGCGATCAACAACTCGCGGCCGGCTTCACTTTCTTTGACTTCGCGTATGGTGCCGACGTCGTCGACGAGACCGGTGAACATGTCCTACTCTCAGTCAGTGGAAACAGCATAAATCGTCATCAAATCGGCGCCCAACTCACGTCGCGCAATCACTCGAAAGCGCGGTGCCGACCCCGCGCGTTGCGGAGGAGCCCCGCTAAACGCACCTACCGCATCGCGGCCGAGAATGACGGGTGCCTGAAAGATAATCAGGCGGTCCACCAGGCCGGCTACCATGAGAGCTGAGGCCATCACGGCGCCTCCCTCAACCAAAAGACTTCTGATGCCCCGTTCACGGAGCGCCTCCATGCCATCGCGAATGTCATTGGCCCGGACTATTTCGAGGCCAGCGGCTTTGAGCGCCGTCTCGCGACTCGTCGACCTACCCGCTGTCAGTACCAACACGGGGCTTTCGCGGGCGCTCTTCACCAACTGGCTATCGAGCGGAATGCGCGCGGCGCGATCGAAGAGCACGCGAATGGGAGGCACGCGCGGCGCGGCCGCTTCACGAACGGTGAGCATTGGGTTATCGGCGAGCACTGTACCGATACCGACCGCGACACCATCGGCGTTCGCGCGTAAACCATGCACGGCTTTCTGTGCTTCGGCGCCGGTCAACCAACCGCGCTCGCGTGACTTGTCGACGACGGCGCCGTCAATTGAGAGTGCGAGCTTGAGCGTAATCCACGGCCGAACTGCACCGCGTGCGGCGAACAGAAACGATTGATTCAGTTCAGCCGCGTCACTCGCAAGCACGTCGGTCGCAACTTCGACTCCGGCCGCGCGCAGCGCATCAGCTCCACCTTGCGCAATCGGATTCGGATCGGAAATCGCATATACCACGCGCGCAATTCCAGCCGCAATTATTGCGTTGACACATGGCGGTGTACGCCCCGTGTGATTGCAAGGCTCAAGATTGACGTAGATCGTTGCGCCCTTCGCGTTGTCGCCTGCATTTCGCAGTGCGACAATTTCGGCGTGATCAGTGCCAACGATTGCGTGCCATCCTTCGCCGACAATCGCATCAACTCTCGCAACAACTGCGCCGACCAACGGATTGGGTGAAACGTGTCCGGCACCGCGCTCCGCGAGTTCCAGCGCGCGACGCATGAGACGAATGTCGAGCGCTGATTGCGATTCGCTCACGTGCCAATCGCCGCGGGAGAATTGAACAGCACCAGCATCTCACCAAGCCCGTTCACAGACGAAATCCAAAACCAAGTGAAGCATAGTGATAGCCTTCGTTGGCTTTTCGATCGCCGAATGTGTTGAGTGTTTGCTGAATCGTTCCGGCGCTCGACCAACCGTATTCCAACACCAACTGGGCCGTTGGCAATCCGAACGAAAGATTTCCGAAAACGTTGCTGCGTCTGACTTTCTGTTGCGCCAATGGAATCGCGATAGCCAGCCGCGATACTGGTTGCAGGTCGTTAACGACTGCAGAAAATTCACTCTTGGCCTCGATCTCATCGCGACCAATGCCCGCCGCGAAACCGATGAATACGAATCGCTTGGCGAGAACAAGTCGCATCGACTTCGACGAAAGCGTTGTTCCAGTCGACGAAAGCGTGTCGTTATTCGGAGTGTAAATGAAATTCGACGTCGGAAACTTTCGCGTTTTGTAACTGAAGCTCATACCGGGCACAGCGGCCGATTCCTGAAGGATTCCGACGCGCACACCATACGAAAACGCGTAGGCTTTTTTCTCTGTACGAATGCTGAATGGATCCTTGTTGACGTGGGGCACGTATGCGGCGCCGACCAGCAAGTCGACTCCGCCAACGTTCGTGAGCCCGACTGTCACACCTTTTAGCACTCCGATAGCCGCGTCAACGGAAGGCAGCGGAACCGGAGCGCGCTGCGCACCGTAATCGCTCGATACCGCAACGCCCGTTTGACTGAGCTGCACCGAATTTTTCGGGATGCGCCCATCGACGACCGTGACGTGAATTGAGCCCGAGATTTTCCCCGGACCACCAAGTGTTCCGCCTTCGCCGAGCATTGGATTGCCGCCCGCGAGTGCGACGCCGATTTGCGGTGACAGGAACGAGAAGATGTCGACAACTTTCTGACAGATGTCATACGGTTGTATGACACTTGCCGGCGTCACATTGCAGTTCGGAACAACGGTTGACTGCGCACTTGAAACGTTCGCACAAACAAGCAATGCAATGGTCGCGCCAATTCCACAATTTCTTTTGGCGTTGGGACCGCAAGCCGTCTTCATGGTGCTCATCACACCGCCCCGTTGATTCGCACCTGACCGTTACCCGACGCAACGTGTCCTAACTCCCACGCATGAATGCCACACTCTTCGCCACGAGCGATCACTCGTGACACCTGATCTTTCGGCGCAATCACAACCATGCCGACGCCCATGTTAAAAGCCTTGAACATTTCCGCGTGTGACACGACCCCTTCATATTGCAAAATTTGAAATTCGGTCGGGATGGTCCAACTGCTGCCGTCAACAAACGCATCGAGATGGGATGGCAACGCACGATTCAAATTGCCTGGCAATCCGCCGCCGGTGATATGCGCCATCGCGTGAATGCCGTCAAGCACCGGCCACAAGCAGGACAAGTATGAACGGTGTACCTTAAGCAACACATCGGCAACTGACAATCCGTTCATGTCGGGAAACGCTTCGTGCATACCAAGACCAAGTCGCTCTGACACAATGCGACGTGCTAACGAATAACCGTTGGTGTGCAGTCCGTTGCTGGCAAAGGCAACGAGCGCGTCGCCGTTCTGTACACGCGCGCTTGAGAGCACAGCGTTCTCTTCAACAATGCCGACAATGAAACCGGCGAGATCATAATCAGGCGGCGTATAAACACCCGGCATTTCCGCAGTCTCTCCACCAACCAGCGCCGCACCATTCTCTCGACAACCTGCTGCGACGCCAGCGACTACCCCTTCAACAACGGCGGGAATGAGTTTGCCAAATGCCACGTAGTCGAGAAAGAAGAGCGGCTTCGCCCCCTGCACGAGAATGTCGTTCGTACAGTGATTGACGAGACAATGTCCAATGGTGTCGTGCCGATCAGCCTCAATCGCGACTTTGATTTTCGTACCGACGCCATCGGCACTTGAAACAAGGAGCGCCGATTCGTATCCCGAGGGAATCTTGAACATTCCACCAAATCCACCGAATGTGCCGCGCATTCCTGCCGTGGCCGTCGATTCGACCAATCGTTTGAGACGATTCTTCGCTTCTTCGCCCGCGTCGATATCAACGCCGGCCGACCGATAGTCCATTGCCTTCTGGTCGGCGCGGGTGCTCACGCTTTAAGTTCCGCCGAGAAATCAGAGTCGAACGCAACCAGTTGGCTGAATTCCTTCACGCGCGCTTCAATATCGGCACGCGTGATTTCAAGCAGACGTTGATTGGAAAATTTCTCAACCGCGAACGAGCCCATCGCAGAACCGATCACAACAGCTCGGCGCATTGACGCTTCGCTCAAGTCGTTCGTTGCCGCAAGATACCCGATGAAACCGCCGGCAAATGAATCACCTGCACCAGTGGGATCGAAGACCGACTCAAGCGGATAAGCGGGCGCGAAGAACACGCTCTCTTTCGTAAACATGAACGCGCCGTTTTCACCCTTCTTTATGAGCACAAATTTCGGCCCGCGATCGAGGATCCACTTGGCGCCCTTTACCAAATTCGTTTGCTCAGTGAGCTGACGCACTTCACCATCGTTGAGCGTGACGAGGTCGACGTGCTTCAACAACTCGAGCAATTCCGGGCGGCGGCTCTCAATCCAGAAGTTCATCGTATCGCACGCAACCAACTTGGGTTTGTTTACCTGTTCCAGCACTTGCAGTTGCAAACGTGGATCGATGTTGGCCAGGAAAACAAATGGCGAATTACGAAATTGCTCAGGAATTTGCGGACGGAAATTGGAAAACACGCCCAAATGCGTTTCCAACGTCTCAGCTGAATTCAAATCGTGGCGATAACGTCCGCGCCAGCGAAAGCTTGAGCCGTCGGCGGTTTCGAGTCCGCTAACGTCCACGCCGCGCGCCTTGAGTGGATCGAGTTGCGCAATTGGATAATCGTTTCCCACTACGCCAACGAGCCGTACATTGGTGAAGTGCGACGCCGACGACGAAAAGAACACGCCAGAACCACCAATTGCGTCTTCAACTTTTCCAAACGGTGTTTCGACGGAGTCGAGTGCGACAGAGCCGACGACCAGAACCGGACTGGCGCCCGCAGCAAAGGAATTCGATGAGGACACGGTTACATGCGCTCCGGTGCAGTGAGTCCTAGAATGCGCAATCCGGCGGCGATGCCAAGTTGCGTAGCGCGCGCCAGAACGAGTCGGGCGCGCATGATGTTTTCTGGTTCGTCGAGCACGTGATGCTTGTGATACCACGTGTGTGCAGCGCGAGCCGTTTCCAGCAACCACGTTGCAATACGATGCGGCTCGAGATTTTCCGTTGCCTGCGAAACAACGCGCGGAAAATCGAGCAACGCCTTCACCAATTCCTGCTCAGCGGGTTCGGCGAGAATACCAAGGTCAACATCTTTGCCCGTGATTGACGCGACATCGATTTCGCCAACGCGAAAAATTCCGCTCATGCGCGCGTGCGCCATCTGGATGTAGTAAACCGGATTTTCTTCCGACTGCGAACGCGCAAGATCGACATCGAATACCAGCTGTGAGTCGCCGCGGCGCATGAGGAAGAAATAGCGAACCGCGTCGCGACCAACTTCGTCGATGAGATCACGCACAGTAACGTAGGCGCCAGCGCGTTTGGAAATTTTCATTTCCTCGCCGCTTTTCATGACCGTCACCATCTGGTGCAACACATAGTCGGGATACCCGGCGGGAATTCCCATATCAAGCGCTTGCAGCCCTGCGCGTACGCGTGTGACGGTACTGTGATGATCAGCGCCCTGTACGTTGATGGCGCGACGATATCCGCGATCCCACTTCGTAACGTGATACGCAACATCAGGAACGAAATAGGTGTAGTCACCGCCCTTCGCCGCACTCTTTCTCATTACGCGATCTTTGTCGTCGCCAAAATCGGTCGTGCGAAGAAACAACGCGCCTTCTTCCTCGAACGTGTGTCCCGAGTTCACCAGCATTCCGACAGTCTTGTTGACGAAACCGTCGCTGTAAAGCGAACTCTCGAGATAATACGTTTCGAATTTCACGCCGAACGCCTGCATGTCGAGGTCCTGCTCGTGGCGTAACGCTGCAACAGCGAACACCCGCATTGCATCAAGGTTTTCGCCATTCTTGTCTTCCGGGTGATGCCCGACGTATTGACGCGCAATTTCCGCGATGTACTCGCCGTGGTAGCCCCCTTCTGGAATGCTCAGCGATTGCCCGCCAATCTCACGCACGCGCGCTTGCACACTCAGCGCAAGATTCGCAATCTGCGCACCGGAGTCGTTGTAGTAAAATTCGCGATCAACTTTCCATCCGGAATACTCAAGCAGCGTGCTGATTGCATCACCCAGTGCTGCTTGCCGTCCGTGACCGACGTGCAACGGGCCTGTTGGATTCGCTGAAACGAATTCGACAACAACGTGCGCGCCTTGGCCGATGTTGCTGCGCCCCCACGTTTCCGGAGCGGCGAGAATCTGCAACAAGCCGCGCGCTTGAAATCCGGGATCGAGTCGAAAGTTGATGAAACCTGGTCCGGCAATTTCTGCACTCGTTACGCCTACGGCATCTAATTTCATTTCGGCAATCAAAGCGTCGGCAATGTCGCGCGGTTTTTTGCCCAACGCTTTCGTAAGCGTCATTGCCGCGTTCGTCGACCAATCACCGAACGCAGCTTCGCGCGGACGTTCAAGCACAACGGAAATAGTTTCGGGTGCTCCCAGCGCGATTGCTGCGCGCGCTACTTCCGCGCGTAGTGCATCGGCCTGACTCACGAATCGGTGCCTTTTTTCGGAGTCGAATTGGGGGAAGCCGGCGCGCTGGATGAACCGGACGACGGACTGCTCGACGATGTTGCAGATGTTGACGACGTTGACGCAGACGAAGAACTTGGTGAGCCGCTCGTTGAATCCGGTTTAGCGGCCTTCGCGTTTTCCGATTTTCCGCTGTCGGCTTTGGGTGCGGACGACTCCGCTTTCGCGCTTTCGTTGGAGGCCGATCGTTGATCCTTTTTGCCGTCTTTGCCGTAGTCGGTGATGTAAAAGCCTGTGCCTTTGAATAGCAGTCCGGCGCCGCCAGAAATGATGCGCACGGCTTCCCCTTCCCCGTTCGGATTGGGAATGGTTTCCGGTACTTCGGACATTTTGAAAATCTTCTCGATGATGGTGCCATCGGGAAGGCGAAACTCGTAAGTCGGCATGGATGCGCTACTTGGGCGTGGTCAGGACGAGCTTCGAAAGCTACCCGGCGCGCATCGTTCGTTCAACGGGAAATTGGGACGGCCCTATTCGGGGGATGTGCCTTTTTCGCGTAAGTTTTCGAGTGTCGCTTCGGTGTTGGCCGGCAGTGTCAGCCCATCGGCGATTGCCGCGACTTCTTCGGCCTGTTTCCAACGCTCTTCGAGTTCTTTTAGTTCGCCTTCGAGAGCGCGTCGTTCGTCGGCTTCGTGTAGCGACATTTCGAGCGCAAGGCGCAGCGGCTTGGGAATGAGCGAGGCGCTCCCCTGTCCCATGCGCCGCCGGTAAGAAGATGCCGGAGTCGCAATGAGCGCCTCTCGAAGCAGAGTGGGCACGGAGTTCTGATTCTGCTCGACCGCCGCCACCGCACGGCTCACTTGACGAGCGCTGCCTCCCGCACCGTTCAACGCCGGCAACATGGCCGCCATAGCGCGAACGGCAACCTCTCCATCCAACGCCGCGTAACTGGAAGAAAGAAGCCCAGGTTTCAGAGTCATCATTGCCGTCGTGAGCAACCTGCGCGACGCTTGCCAATCACGATATGGAAATTCAACATGAATGGCGTTGTCGTTGGTACTGAACATGAAGTTGGCCTTCCGAAGATCAAATCCCGATATCGCAAGAAAATTGCCTTCGGCATCTGTCACGTGCACGCGAGGCACAAAACGTTGATAGAGCAGACTTCCCACATTAAGAATGTTTACCAGTGCGCCGCCACCGCCGATTGCGATGCCGAGGGCCGGACCACCCAATGCAACAGCGAGAACAACGGCCGACCCGCCGCCGGCAATCAACCACTCTCGGCGTCGCCGTTTGCCGAATTGATCACCATATCTCCACGCCGCGAATTCGGGGCGAAGCGGCACGCCGATTCGAATCAATTCCGTTCCGTCGTGCAGTCGCGCCAGCCCGATGTTGTCAGTGGCGACGCGCTTCTTCGTATCGCGATACGCCCGCTCCGCTTCCTCAATTGCCTCCCAGCGTTCTTCAAGCGGCGACAGATTCCAGCGTTCGCATTTGCTGCACACGACCCAAAGCCGACCCTTGGCCGCGTCGTACGCAAGGCGACGTCCGACCGGAAAATGTTCGATCGATTCGTTGGCGCCGAGTGGCGAGTGGCAGAACAGACAGGTGGCGTACATCAGTCGCGCATCGCGTCAAGTTTGTTGTTCGTACCGTCGGAAACAAATAGACCGTCGGCAATTGCTGCGATTTCTTCCGCTTGCCTCGCCTTGAAACGTTTTCCAGCTTGCGCACGATCAGCATCTGACATTGAATCAAAAAGCATTTTCGTACCCGGCGCACCTTCAATTGCACTGACGGCAGTCCGCACTTCTCCTGGCGTTCCGTTAAAGCCATTGGTCGCCGCAAGGACAACAGAGAGCACGCGCGCAGCTTTCGATCCCTCAAACGTCGTTTGAGTCAGTCGCGCCACTGCGTCGCGGAGCGATTCACGCGGCCAAAACGAACGCGACTTCCCAGCCCTTGGTGTGACGTGGTTTATCACCACCTTCAAAGCCGATAACGATTCATCTTGTGCATCGCCAGGAATGATTAGAATGGAACGCATGCCGATGGAATTCATGTGCAACGGTGCACCATTTTTACCGAGCAACGTCAACCCTTTCGTTTTGAGGTTCACGTAATTGAAGGCTGGACCAATTGCCAATGCACCTGCCTCGAGCGCCCAAACTGGACTGGTAATTTAGGCAATGCCAAGTCCAACTCCAGCGACAATCGACCCACCGATCACCGCTCCGGCGGCGCTCAGCAACATCCGATTCCGCCGCTTTGGCCGAACTGGTCGCCATATCACCACGCTGAAAACTCCGGCAACATCGGTTTCCCAATGCGCATCAA
>JBDUAX010000167.1:0-8877 GCA_040004455.1 Gemmatimonadaceae bacterium | reverse complement strand
CTGCCGTTGAACGTCAGAATGCTGTTGTTATTGATGTCGATGATGCTGCCGGCTTGCATCGTCAACCCCGTCAAACCGTTGACACGAATACTTCCGGTAGCAGTGGCCAGATCTATTCGACCGTTCAACGTTGCGTCGTTCAGGAAGTTGGCTGAGTTGTTTGTCGCAACGAATTTGCCGCCAGTGGTCGTAGAAATCGTTCCACCGCTTACAGCGGCGCCGTTCAGCAACAACACGCCGTTGTTGCTCGCGGTAAGCTTTCCGGCCGCCGAATTGTTGATGGCGGTGTTGATGTTCAGCGTGCCACCATTCTTTGCGTCAAGAATATTGTTGTTCGTGACGCTGGCCTGCGTTATCGTCAGCGTGCCGGTGTTCACATCGGCAGAAATTGTGCCGTTGTTGACGATGATTGCGTTATTGGTACCAACAAAGTGTTGCGCACCAATGATACCGCTCTGACCGTGTACTAAAATGCCCGATCCGATTGTAAACTGAGCGTTGCTTTGATCAATCGCCAACTTGCTGTTTACGTCGCTACCGAACAAAATGGATCCGGTGCCGCTTAAACTCTGCGTGCCCTGAAACGCAAGAACGCTGCCCTTGTCAACTTTGACCAAGCCCCCCGACATCGTCATGCTGTTGGTCACGCGAACCGTGCTTGTCGCCGCTGTCATGTCGACGGTACCATTCAGCGCGACACCGGAGATGAAGTTTGCGCCGTTGTTCGAAAACGTCACCGTGCCGTTTCCGGACGTTGTCAGCGCACCGCCGTTGATCGTTGAACCACTGATTGCAACTCGTCCGTTGTTGCCGGCTAACAAGTTGCCACCGGCATTCGCCATGGTAGTGCTGTTCACAGCGATCGTGCTGGTGCCAATGGTTCCAGACGCGAGCAGTGTGCCGGTATTGGTCAAGTTCCCGGCTGTTGTAAACGTCGAGCCTTCACTCACACTCACAATGCCGGAGTTGTTGAAATTGGTTACGGCGGTGTGGTTGTAGCCGTTCCGAATATCGAACGTGCCCGCGTTGTTCGCCAAATTCGCAAGCGCGTTGACGGAACCCGCAGCGGCGTACACGTGCGCGTTCGCATTGTCCATAATCAACGTCGTTCCCGCCGCGAGTGTCACGATGTTCGCGTTATTGAATCGGAACGTTCCGTCGATGAAATAGCGACCACCACTCAGTGTGGTGCCGCTGAAGTTTGTGAGATTGCCGGCATTCAACGTCATGCCTGCGCCGAGTACGAGTTCGGCTGCAGGGTTGCCGCTGATGTCGAGCACCGGAGCGAGTGCGAGGCCACTCAGCGTGATCGTGCTGGCAGGCGCTCCAGTCGATGCATCAAGCACAACACTGGTTGTACCGTTTTGCCCCGCGTTCGCCGCGATGGTCACGGTGTACGTGTTCGCACCGTTGTTGGGATAAAGGTCACCCCCAACGAGTCCGGTCCAGAACCCGGTGGTCTTCCAGTTGTTGTTCGCGAGGGCGGTCCACGTGACGGCTTGCGCGCCGGCGGCGTTTCCAAGGAAAGCAATTGCAATCGCAATTGAACTGGTCGCTTTAAAAGCGAACCTGGCCTTGGCAAGTTTTCTGGATTGCAGCGGTACCGGCATCACGACGTCCTCGACGAAGGGCGAACGGTGGTTGTGTAGAACGGGCCTGAAAGACCCGAACGGAGTGCTCTCAATCACACACGCGGATTATTCGCTCAATGCGTCTCACGGACTCAGCCGTACGAGGCAATTCTGTTTCGGACACCCCCGGCCAAGTACTCCAAGCCAGCCGAATCTCAGCGAAATTGCCCTCCAATACATTAGAGTCGCGGGTTCGTACCCCTCGTGCCCCGCCGGCCTGCCCCATGGTCAACCGAAGTGACAAGATTCCAAACCCTTCCCTGCTCCATGTCCCCACACCCAATCCGTCGCTCGCCATCGTTGCGCGCCTTAACAGCTGTGCTCGCCTCGTCGTTCCTGACGGCGGTTTCTGCGCTACCCATGGTCGCGCAAACGACTGTTGGTGTGACCAACGCCATTCCCATCACCTTCAGCGGCGAAGTACGCGCGCGCGCTGAGTGGGATAAGCCAGGTGGTAGCCTGCAGGCCGACCAATTCACCTATCTGCGGGCGCGATTCGGCATCAAGGTTGATGCGACTTCAAACGCGCACGTGGTGCTGCAGGTGCAAGACAGCCGTGTACTGGGTGGCGAAGGGAATCCACTCACGAGTGCGTCAACACTCTTCGATTTGCATCAAGGTTACATCGAACTCTCGGCGCCCTGGCACAATGTGCAGTACGCGGTGCGCGCTGGTCGTCAGGAAATGCCCCTTGCGAATGAACGTGTGGTTGGCGCGTCGAACTGGACCAACACCGGACGCTCATTTGATGGGGTGCGCTTGATGTTTGCTCCGGAACAAGCGAAAGCGGGTGCTGAGCCGTGGACGTTGAGTGCATTCGCCATGACGGTGGAGGAGCATGGCCGCCACTTTGGAACCACGGGCGATGAAGCAAGCACAGTGAAGGAACCGGACCACTCATTGGTTGGTTTGTACGCAACGCGACACGCGGAGACTTCCCATGCGGGAGTTGTGAATTTCGAAGGGACTGCGTTGTACGATGCGGGTTCGAGCTATCGATCGTATCACAACGCCAATCGTGGAACGCTCGATGGTCGTTTGCGCGTGGCGAATGTGTTGGGAGTGCATGTTGAGTTGGAGGGGGCGGTGCAATTTGGAAGGCAACGCTACGCACCGGACACGCTGCACGCGACCTATCAGGATGTTGGCGCATGGCTCGTGGGCGCTCGCGTAGGAACAGCCGACAAAACCGATGCGCGCACTTCTGTTGCAGTTGGCGTTGACATGTTATCGGGAGACGCGTCACCGTCCGACGACAAATACAGCGCGTTCAGTACGCTATTTGCATCGAATCATCAATTTTACGGTTTGCAGGATATCATTGGTGATCCGGCAACAAGCACAAAAGAGCGCGGCTTAATTGATGCGTTGGCGACTGCCAGTCAACGTTTGTCGTCGAGCGTTTCATTGAAAGCAGAGTTGCATCACTTCACCATGGCGACCGGATCGAACGCGACGCTTGGATGGGAGGCAGACATCACGGTGCCGGTGCGACTTGGCAGTGCGGCGAATCTGGATGTCGGATACAGTCTGTTTCATCCGGGCGCGGGCGCGGCTACAGTTGGATTGGGCGCCAGCGGCGCCAGCAAGCATTGGTTGTATCTCTCATTGCGCGCTGGATTCTGAACCAACATCACGTCGAGTAACGAGCCGAGCAAAGAGCAAAAATAGATGTCGCATTTTCCGCCAATCGTTTTCGGAATCGCTTTCGCGGCGTTGGTTGTCGCATTGACAGCGCTTGCGCGGAATTTGCCGATTCCGTCGCCGATTCTTCAGGTGGCGGCGGGATTGTTGATTGCCTGGCCATCGAGCGTTGTAATTCCGCAGCTCGATCCAGACGTCGTGTTCTTTGTATTTCTGCCACCAATATTGTGGTCGGCAGCGTTTTTTACGTCACTTCGGGAATTCAAGAAGAATATTCGTCCAATCAATTATCTCGCGATTGGATTGGTGTTGGTAACGACGGTTGCTGTAGCGATCTTCGCGCGCATGTTGTTGCCGGGTTTGCCGTGGGCCGTTGCGGTTGCACTCGGTGCGATTGTGTCGCCACCCGATGCCGTTGCCGCAACCGCGATTGTTTCGCGTTTGCCGGTGCCGCGCAAAGTGATCGTTATTCTCGAAGGCGAGAGTCTGGTTAACGATGCGTCGGCGCTCATACTGTATCGTTCGGCAGTGGCCGCCGCGGTTACCGGCACATTCAGCTGGGGGGAATCGATTGTCCGTTTCTTCATCGACGCGGGCGTTGGTGCGTTCATAGGAATATTTGTTGCGTGGCTCATTATTCGCGCCGCTCGCTGGACAAAAGATCCGCTCGCTGAAACTCTGCTGACTATTGCCGGACCATACGTTGCGTGGGTCGCGGCCGAGTCGCTGCATGTTTCGGCCGTACTCGCCTGCGTTGCCGGCGGGTTGTACCTGCGACAACACTGGTCGACGGCCGTAGGCGCGATGTCGCGACTGCAAACACAAACGGTTTGGGATTTGTTGGTGTTCCTGTTGAACGCGATGATTTTCCTGTTGTTGGGAGTGGAATTCACAACGCTGCTCAAGTCAATGGCGGGTGATCAGTTGTGGCCGATTCTTCGCACGGGGCTAATCATCAGTGTGATTGCGATTGTTGTCCGCATGATCTGGGTGCCAATCGCGCAATTGCTGCCGCGCGTATTCAACAAGGAGATTGGGAGAAAAGAGGGGCCGCCGCGGCTGAAGCCATTGTTTCTTGTTTCGTGGACGAGCATGCGCGGAATTGTTTCACTCGCAACAGCACTCGCTTTGCCGAAGCTGCTCAATAACGGTCAGGAGTTTCCGTATCGAACAGAAATCATTCTGATCACCATGGTGGTGATTGTGATGACGCTGGTGGTGCAAGGACTCACGCTCGAGCCAATCATTCGCAAGTTCAATTTCGAACCGGAGCACGCGCAATTTGAAGAGGAGACGCTCGCGCGACGCGAGGCGACGCGGAGAAGCGCAGAGGCGTTGGAAGACTTGTCGCGCGAGCCCTGGGTGGATCAGCGGGATGTGGAGGCGTTGCGCGCGGAGTTGCGCGACCGCGTGAGGTTGCATGAGCATCAGGGCGGTTCGTACGGGCGGCGAAGGCTCCGTGTGGGGATGATTCGTGCGGAGCGCAGAATGCTCGTGAGGTTACGAAATGAGGGAGCAATTTCGGATGAGGTGTTGCGGGAATTGGAGCAGGAGCTCGACCTGGATGCAGTACGGGTGGGGGCGGGGGATGTGCGGTGACGTTGGCGCGGGATTGAGATTCGACCGACGTGTAGGGGACACGTGAAACGACAGGGCCGATAACGCGTGACACGTAGCAGTGAACACGTGGCCAGAGTGATTGCCCAACTACTGGCGACGTCGTGGTTCGTTTGAGGGTGCAGGTGCCGCATGCGTTGAGTTCGTCACGTGCAAGAATTCAAATTTGAACTCAAACGAAGCAACGCGGCAAAGCCGTGTCGCCTCGGACAACATTTGAACTGACAGTTGCAAACAGCGGGCAGCAACCGGCCGGCAACCAGCAACCAGCAACCAGCAACCAGCAACCAGCAACCAGCAACCAGCAACCAGCAGTTAGCAACCAGCGAACGAACCACGAAGGCGGCCTTCGTGCACGCCGCGCTACTGAAAACGTGTAGTCGTAAACGTGTCACGTGTTAACGGCCCTGTCGTTTCACGCATTACGCAGACGTCAGTTGCAGCTACTCCAACCCAATTAACTCATTCCGGCAACTTTGCCCTCCGCGCGTTCTTTCACAGCGGGCGTCGCCGTGGCCCCAACATCCAACCTCTCCGTCCGGTCAAGACGATCCACATCAATCGCCAACACGCCATCAGGCCCGGAAGCGAACACACTCGCCCACTTCACATCCCACCGAACCTCATCCCAGAAATACGAAGTGCGCGTCGTAACGTGCGTCGAAAATGTCTCCTCATGCGCACTCACAAAAATCAGAAACTCGGCCTCCGCTGCCGCAAGTTTTTCTGGAGTAACTCCCGCGAGTGGGCTATCCGCATTGATTGGATGCACCACCGTCCAATGCAAATTGAACATCTCAACGGAGCTTCTCTCCAGCGTGAGGTTGTGAAATTCGCGTTTACGCACCCCATCAGAGTCTTCGAACCATGCAAGCGTAACGCGCGCCTGCACATCACTCAATTCGCCAGGCTGCGCGTTCACCATGCGAAACATCAGCCCGCGCCCCCCTTCGTACGGCGCGATCACTGCTGATTCGCTGAAACGAATGTTCATGCGCGGACGCGTGAGGCGCGCGATGATCAGTCCAATTGCAGCAACCAGGCACAACGGTCCAATCAGCGATTCAAATACCACTAACCAGTGCGTCGTTGCGCCAACTGCCTGTATCGCATCTGAACCGTTCGTTGTGAACAGTCCAACGCTGAAACTGAAGGCGCGCAGGAACGGATCATCAATGCCCATTGCTTCAACGCCCTTCAATGCGCTGGGACCGAGGGCGCGATACGCGAGCGCGAAGCAGCCGTTCAGCAACAGCATACCGCCAACCAACCAGCCGAGAAACGCCGGCCAGCGGGCATTGAGTGCGTTGAGGTAAAAACGCTCCGCGCGCTGCGAACCCAAACCGTACTTCCGGCTGGTTGCGCTGCCATCACGATTGAGAAAACGGCCGCGCACATTCTGCGCCACAACTCGGCCAAAACCAAGGTCGCCTGGCTCCGTGACCGGCGGAGGACCGGACGGGACTTCTTCGTCGTCTTCGTTCTTGGCAGCAGCCACGCGGAGTACGGTTTGGGTGACGGGCGAACGACCGGGCACGGGTGCAATTTACGTCGCCGACTCACTTCAGACAGGAGACGCCAAGCCCGCGAAAATAACGGCTGATATCCTACAAATGATCGCTTCGCGAACCCATGGCGTTTGGATGAACGAAAGGAATGACTGAAGCCAGCGCAATCGCGCTAATTCGTGACGGAATTCCACACAAAGGCGGCGCGTGGGCCGACCTTGGCGCGGGTTCGGGCACGTTTACGATGGCCCTTGCGCGCCTCCTCGGACGCGCGGGCACCGTTCACGCCGTGGAACGTGATGCGAACGCGCTGCTGCAGTTGGAGCAGAACGCGAAAGCGTCGCGATATCGCAACTCAGGTTTCGCCAACGTCATCGGCATGCACGCTGACTTCACCGCTACAATTGAACTCCCATTGCTTGACGGAGTGCTCATCGCGAACGCGCTGCACTTCGTTCCCTATGCGCAACACGTGCCGCTCCTGCGGGCCTTCTCAGCCAGACTAACATCAGCCGGTCGCATTGTGCTGGTGGAATACGATCGCGATCGCGCGCACCAGTACAATCCGTTCCCAATTTCGGCTACGATGCTTCCCGGACTGGCGGCACAAGCCGGGCTCCGTGAACCGATTTTTCACGCACGAACACCGTCGGCATTTGGAGGAGACCTGTACTGTGCAAGCATATTGATGGTCGAGTAGTGTTCGTGAGTGTTGTCGAAGCGATATTGTCTGCTGCGCGCGTTGCAAAACCCTGGCTACACCCTTTCCCGACAGGATCTTCATGCATCAAGAATCAATTCGCCGAGTTCGCGGTTTTGCACTGGTGGCGTCGGCGTTTACGGCGCTTTGTCTGGGTTCGCACCCTGCGTACGCGTTGCCCACGGTTCTTCGCGTGCAACAGCGGGCCGACGCATTTGTTGGCGTGCGCGTAGACGCCGATCGCAACAAAGTCCTGCTCGAAATTGCGTCCGACAAACTCAATCGCGATTTCCTGCACCAAAGCATTCTTGCCACCGGACTCGGCGCACTCGGCCTCGATCGTGGGCAGATGGGCGGCAGCGTTGTGGCGCGTTTTGAGCGACGTGGCAAACGAGTGCTGATGGTGCGTAGCAACTGGAACGTGCGCGCAATCGGTGCGAATACCGCAGAAAAACGTGCAGCCGATGAAGCGTTTGCCACATCAGTGATTGCGTCATTTCCAATTGAGTCGGAAGCAAACGGCGTGCTCGTGGTTGATGCAACGAGTTTCTTTTTGTCCGACACATACGGGGTTGCTGAAGCAATCCGTCGCGGTCAGCAAGGCACTGCGCGTATTGATGCTGCCCGTAGTTGGATTGACGCCGATCGCACGAAGGCATTTTCAAAGAACACCGAAATTCATTCTGTGTTGACATTTGCTGTTGATAATGCAGGCGCAATTCTTCGTCAGTCTGCTCCTGATGCGGCGTCTGTTACAGTCGAAGTGCATCACTCGCTCGTGGATCTTCCGTCACCCGATGGATTTCGTTCGCGCGAAGGTGACTCACGATCGGGAGTGAACGGTCCACGTTTCTATGATTTTGCCCAGAACTACGAAGGCACGTATCGCGAATCGATTGCGGGTCGGTGGCGTCTCATTCCGAAAGATCCGGCTGCGTATCAACGTGGTGAGTTGACGGAACCTGTTGCACCAATCGTCTACTATCTCGACCCGGGAATTCCGGCCGAGTATCGCGAAGCGTTGCGTGAAGGTGGAATGTGGTGGAACAAGGTGTTTGAGGCCGCGGGCTTCAAGAATGCGTTTGCGTTGCGTGATTTACCGGCCGGTGCCGATCCAATGGATGCGCGCTACAACATCCTGGAATGGGTGCATCGTGCAGCGCCTGGCCCGTCGGTTGGTCCGTCATTCTCCGATCCACGCACCGGTGAAATTATTCGCGCCGTTGTTCGCATTGATGCGTGGCGCTCGTTGATTGACTACAACATTTACGCGGGCTTGCTACCCGCTGCCGGTCCGAATGGCTTGAGCGTTTCGCTGGAGTCGTTTGCAATGGCACGTCGTCGTCAACATGCGGCACACGAAATCGGGCACACGCTGGGATTCCCGCACAACTACATCGCGTCGTCGCAAGGGCGCACGTCGGTGATGGATTATCCGTTCCCGCTCATCACGCTCAACGCGAAGAACGAAATTGATCTCAGCCAGGCATACGCTCCGGGCGCGGGTGCGTGGGACACACTCACCGTTCGTTACGGGTACACATGGTTTCCGAATGCGGCGGCCGAAAAGGCGGGACTTGAGAAGATTGTGCAGGACGGACTCAAGAAGAACGTGCGCTTCATTGCCGACCAACATTCAGACGCGAACGGCTCAATTCCCGATGCAACGCGTTGGGTAGAGGGCAAAGACGCATTTGATGCGCTGGAACGCACTTCGAAAGTTCGTCGCGTGTTGATTGACACGTTCGACGAACGCGCGATTAAGCAGGGTGAGCCG
>JBDUAX010000590.1:0-2661 GCA_040004455.1 Gemmatimonadaceae bacterium | reverse complement strand
CAGTCAAAGCCGCAGCAATTGGCGTCCACAACAACATCTGCACCAGCAAATCGACCCCCCCAATTCGCGGACCGGCCAGAATATACAAGCCATCGTATACCCACTTTCCAACGAACACAAATAGTCCGGTCAGAGCAACGTGATCGGCAAAAAAAACTGCCTTCAACCACGACGCAGCGTAACCCACGAGCGTGAACGACAATGCGGCCGCGCCGAAATATCCGGGCGCCAACGAATCAAAAGCGACACCAATCAGAAAGCCAAGCAGTGCGGCAAATCCCGGACGAAGTCGCACGGCGCTGAACAACACTGCAATGGCAAGGAAATCGACCGGCGCACGTCCACCGATGAGGGGCCGAATGGTGTAATGCGCAATCAGCAACAGCGCGAATCCAACGATCGCCTGCGCGGTAATTGCGGCATCTGAAGATTGTTGACGAACGGCCACTATTCGAGAGCCTCCATCATCACTTCGTGCACGATGCTGGTCGACCCCGCCTGCTCTTCGCCGCTCGTTTCGTCATCAAAACGCAACGGCGGTGGCGGTCCGGTGGGTGGCTTGATTCGCGCGGTATCGGGGCGCGCAATTTTCTTCGTTGTATCGCGCGGAACTGCCTTTTTAGTGGTATCAACACGCGGCCGAACGGCCGGAGGAACCCCACCAGTCCGCGTCACGCTATCAGCATACGCACTGTCGAGCGCCGCCGAATCGAGAGCTGCGCGACGCGCGGCCAATTCCGCGAGTGCGTTCTTGCGCGCAATTGAATCTCCGGCCGCAACAATTCCACGCGCCGCGCTGTCTGCCGATACAAGGCTGGTCCAAACGTGATTCACATCTCGCGGTGAACGGGACGGAATCATCAGCAACACGGGACCCGGTGTATTCGGCAACACTGCTGGCTTCAATAAATACGTTCGCGACCATTTCTCAGTCGTTTGTATTTCGCCAAATACTGTGCCGATGGGTATTCCGCGCGGATACGTTTTTCCCATTCCAGTGCTGACAATCAACGTTCCATTTTTAAGCGCATGACGAAATGCAACGCCCGTCATCTCAAGCAGCCAGCGTTCCGCGCCCGTTCCCAGATGCGCGCGCACAATACCGAACGCCGTCTGATCGACATCCATGGCACTTACCGCAAATTGCGGATGCGCCCAGGTAATGACGAAACTCATCGTTGCATCGACTTGTTGCACCTGCCCAACCAACCCATCGGCCGTTACAACTGGTGTAAAGCGTTCAACACCCGCATCACTGCCCGCGCTTACGGTCAGCGTATAGTCACGATCGAACGATTCAGTCTGCAGCGCTTCAGCAGAAATAAACCCGTGGCCGAGTCGAGAGCCAAGTCCGAGTATTGCACGCAGCTGTGAATTCTCGCTTGCGAGCTCCGGCGCGGTAAGCTGCAGTCCGGTTGCCGCCGCCACTCTGCGCTGTACCGAATCGCGCGCCACAATCACGCCGCGTAAAACTTCGGCGCGCTGCTGCATGCTGACCAGCGGAGCCAGTATTGAACGACGAATTGCGGTAGCTGCCGATTCGCGCAAACGGTCGGGCATGACCAGCGCGAGCACGGCCAGAAGACCGCACGCGAGTACCAGACCAGTGTCTAGCTGACTCGCAGTGCGTGCTGCGCGGGCCATTGAATTCTCAGGTGCTTAGTACGGACCAGTACTTCTCTTCGTCATCGAGAATCTTTCCGCAACCGCGAACCACGCACGTGAGCGGATCTTCATCAACGTGAATGGGCAGTCCGGTTTCCTGGCTGAGCAACACATCCAAACCGCGAATGAGCGCGCCGCCGCCAGTCATGACAATACCGCGATCAACAATGTCCGACGCAAGTTCCGGAGGAGTAATTTCAAGCGCGCGACGAACGGCATCAACAATTTGCTGAATCGGTTCCTGCACGGCTTCGCGAATTTCACTTGAATGCACGCGCACCGTTTTCGGAATTCCGGAAACAAGATCGCGTCCCTTTACTTCCATCTCACGTTCGTCACCCGTTGGATACGCCGATCCAATTTGAATCTTGATTTGTTCAGCGGTGGGTTCGCCAATGAGCAAGTTGTAGTTCTTGCGCATGAATTGCACGATAGCGATATCAAGTTCGTCACCGCCAGTACGAATTGACGTGTCGCTGACGATTCCCGACAATGCAATCACGGCGATTTCTGTTGTACCGCCACCGATGTCAATCACCATGTTGCCAGTGGGTGATTCAACGGGAAGTCCAACGCCGATTGCGGCCGCCATGGGTTCAGTCACCATGAATACTTCTTTTGCACCAGCACCCAACGCGGAATCGCGCACCGCGCGTTTTTCCACTTCGGTAATTCCCGATGGCACACAAACAATGACACGCGGCTTCACTTTGAACACGTGTTTGTCGATAACGAGCGCCAGAAAATATCGCAGCATTTTCTCAGTCACATCGAAATCGGCGATAACGCCGTCTTTCATCGGGCGCACCGCCATGATGCCTTCAGGCGTGCGACCGAGCATTCGCTTGGCTTCAAGACCAACGCCTTTGATTTTCTTTGTTTCGCGATCGAGCGCAACAACAGAAGGCTCGTTCAGCACGATGCCTTCACCTTTGACGTAAATCAGCGTGTTCGCCGTGCCAAGATCGACGGCGATCGCGTTCGCCGGAAAAAACG
>JBDUAX010000589.1:0-2663 GCA_040004455.1 Gemmatimonadaceae bacterium | reverse complement strand
CACCGCCGAGACCGATGCGCTTGGAGAGTTTGCGCTCAATGTGACATTCCCTCCCGTCGTAAACGTCGGCGGCTGCGTTTCCATTCGCGTTCAACCGGCGATCAGCTCGTCTCGCTCCGACACGGTCGTTGTCGGAATTCCAGTGAGGGTACAGATGCCTGGCGCCTTAAAAGACACGTCGAGAATCGCCGTGGTGTTTTCACAATAGTTCTCGAGCGTGTCACGACGTTCCGAACTGATTCAAATGGGTTTTTGCTGTGCCCCCAATCGGTTCTTGCTTTGACCCAACTCTAACGAAGGGGCAAATAACTCTGCACCAACACCCGATAGTTCGCATAACCACCGCTCGCCATTCCTGCCGCAAACGCATCAACCTTTTGCAACAACTGCGTGCTGTAGTATCCCGGCACCGCTTCCGGATGATTGCCGCCACCAAAATAGCTGCGAATCATCACGCTCCGGCTATCACGCGGTAGTGCCAGCACCGATTTCGCATATATGGAAAAATTTCCGTCGCGCATAACGTAATCCTCTGCGTTTGACGGATAAATCGCCGACAACTTGTCGCCGCGTTTTGTCATCAGCGCTCCAATCGCTGCGAGCGCGTGCGGGCCGCCCAAATCGCCAACAACGGGAATCAGCATGTTGCGGCGCTGCATGCTCTTCAAATATTGAAAGTCCCCTTCATTGGCGAGATAACTCGCCATCTTTCCTTCCAGGTCGTGTTCGAGAATGAGTTGCTTGAGCGTTGGATAATACCATTGCGGCGGTCGTCCGGCGGTTGTGAACCGCAATTGCAGCCCCGCGTTAATGAACTCGTTGTGAAAACGCAAAATCGTTTTGTAGTCATCGGCGGTGAGCGTCACACCCATTTTTTTCACTTCCGCGGTCACCAGCGCGCGTGCCGCGTTTGCACTTGCGTCGGTTGGCAACGTAGCATCCATGTACACAACAATCGCCTCAATCGTTTTTGCAGACCAACTGTCGATGTCCGCCGGAACGCGTTTGCCCAGCCACAGCGCCAAATACTCCGCTCTGTTTCGCGCGCCGGCAAACAACGCCTTGAACATCAAATGTTGCAACATGTTGTCTCGACGAATATCCATCAGAAATGCGATACGCGGATGTATGCGCGCGATGTACGAAAAATTCTGATCGGGGCCAACGCCAATGTACGCACCACCTTTCACGCCATAGCGATCGAGCGCGCCCATCACGTGCAGGTAGCTGCTTTCGTTCGAAATGAGGTTATCGGTGTCGAAATCGCCCCCTCTTTCCGACAAGCTCGCGATAAGTGCGCCGAAGTCGCCAATGCTGTCGTCGGTCGCCTGTGCGGCCGTTTTCTGCGGCCCGGCGGCGGTCTGAGCGCGCACATCGAACGACGCTGATAGCCCCAACCAGGTGCATCCTATGGCGAATGCACAGATTTTCCGGTTCATCCCAGAGAGCATCTTCATGCTCGAAACTTAGGCGTTTTTAACGCCTTTTTGTGCAGTTGTTGTGTAACTCACCCCGTTGGCCTTGCCCCCCGAATCGGCCTGAACCAACTTTGCCCCCTGTGTCGAAAAGAGGACCGCTCGTTCGTTGTTAGGCATAGGCCAGATTCCGCTGGCGTTCGGCCGTTCTGCGACACCCTCAAGCCTTTCCAGGACCTTCCCATGCTCGACTTCCGATACGTGCTGCGCAGCCTTCTCCGCGCGCCCGGCTTCGCAATCGCCGTCATCCTCACCCTCGGACTCGGCATCGGTGCCAACACCGCAATCTTCAGCGTGGTGCGCGGCGTGATGCTCAAGCCGCTTCCACATCGCGATGGCGCGCGGCTCATGTATCTGCGTCAGTCGACGAACAAACCCGGACAGGAAAACGTCGCGTTTTCGGTACCTGAGATCAACGACTTCCGTGGTGTAAGCAAAACCCTGGGTGGTATCGCCGAGTATTCTCCCATCACCTTTACGATGCTCGGGGAAAAGGATGCCGTGCGCATCGACGTCGGATTGGTCACCGGCAACTACTTGAGTGTGATGGGGCTCGCTCCGATTCTGGGTCGCTCATTCGCATCGACTGATGATGGCACGGGTGCCGCTCCCGTCATCATGCTGACCAGCGACTACTGGAAGAGCCGATTCGCCGGCGATTCAGCAATAGTCGGCACGCAGCTTCGCATTGGGGGCAAGTCCGTCACGGTTATTGGCGTGCTGCAATCGGCGCCTTACTTCCCTGCGAAAGTTGATGCGCTGATGAACATGGTGAATAGCGAACATCACCTGAGCGCGACCATGGTAACCGGTCGCACGCATCGCATGACGGAAATGATTGCACGACTCGCGCCCGGCGCCTCAGTTGATCAAGCGAAGAACGAAGTAAAGACCATTGCCGATCGCGCGCACAAGGAACACCCGGAAGCATACAACGTGGCTGACGAGTACAAAGTCACGCTGACCCCGTTCCAGGAAGTGCTTGGACAAAAAGCAAAAATGACGCTGTGGTTGTTGATGGGCGCCGCCGCGTTCGTTTTGATCATTGCCTGCGCGAACGTCACAAACCTCACGTTGATGCGCGCTGTGCGCCGAGATCACGAGCTGGTCGTGCGTGCTGCGCTTGGTGCGGGCACCGGTCGCATTCGTCAACTGTTGCTGGCAGAAAACCTCGTGCTGGCATTGTCG
>JBDUAX010000588.1:0-2668 GCA_040004455.1 Gemmatimonadaceae bacterium | reverse complement strand
GGCAACGCGAAGATGAAAGTCGTTGCATCGGATGTCAGCCGATTCGAGCACGAAGAGTGGGTGTCGAGCGTCGTTCTTGCTCCGGCCGAACGGTATATCATCGAGGTGCAATTAGATCAACCCGGACGCGCCGTGCTGGTGAATGCGGTTCAAGCGATCAATCACTTTGAAGGAGAATTTGAAGCGGAAGTAGACACACTCGGCGCGGTAACAGTGTCGTCGACGCGCGTGACATCGGATCACAGTAAGACGTTCGCGGTTCTTCGCAGTGTGCCCGCGGTCAGCGCCGACATCGACCGCTTCCGACCGTACTTCGACAAGACCCCCGACAAGCAGCTGACGTTGACGTTGCATCATAACGCGCTGCCGCTTGCGACCGTGCAGTTCATGAACGTCGACACAGCATACTACGCTCCGCTTGAATGGGTGGACGGCATGCCGGACATGAACTGGCTGTCTACGGGCGCGCAGGTAACGTGGGTGCTCAAGGATGATTTAACGGGGCGAGAGAATATGGACATCGACTGGCATGTGAAAACGGGGTCGATTGTCAAGCTGCGCATATTCAACGATCCCAAGTCGTTTCACCCAATGCAGCATCCAATTCATTTGCACGGCCAGCGGATGCTGGTGGTATCGCGCAATGGCGTGCGCACGCGAAATCTTGTGTGGAAAGATACGGCGATCATTCCAGTCGGATCGACAGTTGATCTGCTGATTGATGCGTCAAACCCGGGCGCCTGGATGCTGCACTGCCACATCGCGGAGCATCTGGGTGTGGGCATGATGACGGTAATGCACGTCGATGGTGCGGCTGCCGGTCGGTAATAACGGTGCGAGCGAATTCGCGACGCGCCTGGCGTATCGCCTGCGGAACCCACTTAACAAAAGCGATCATGGCTGAACACGCACTTCTGGAAAGCGTCAACACGAGCGAGCCCACGCCGGCTCGGCCTATCCATTGGACATTCTGGAAGCGCGTCACGTTCCGTTTTGTGTTCAGCTACTTCATGCTGTATGCGCTCTGCTCGGGAAATGCGACGGTCTGGGGAGTGATCCCCCAAATCGGCGACGCGATTGAGAACGGGCTGTCGTGGCCGTTTATTCACGCGGCGGAGTGGCTCGCACAGCACTGGCTGCATGTACTGGGCCTTGCTGGAAAAATTCACAACAGTGGGTCGGGCGATCGCCTGTTGGATTGGTTGTCGCTTGGTGTGATGCTTGCTGTCGCGTTGACGGCCTGTCTTGTGTGGACGTTGCTCGACCGTCGCCGTCGTCAATATCAAACGCTCTTTGCCTGGTTTCGGTTTACTCTGCGACTCACGCTCGGCGTTGCGATGTTCAACTATGGCCTGGCCAAATTGTTTCCGCTGCAGATGTCTCCACCGTCGCTCGCGGTGCTAAATGAACCGTTCGGCAACATTTCACCGATGACGCTGTTGTGGACCATGATTGGCATGAACCCGCTGTACGAAATGGTTTGCGGCGCAGCGGAAATTGCGGGAGGCCTCCTCATTCTTTTCCGACGTACAGCGTTATTGGGCGCGTTGCTGACCGCATTTGTTGTAACGAATGTTGTGCTGTACAATTTCTTCTTCGATGTGCCGGTAAAAATTTATGCCGCGCATTTACTCCTGATGTCGCTGGTGATCGTCACGCCAGACTTGCAGGCACTCGTCGATTTTTTCTGGCGGCACACGCCTTCTGCACCCTCGGGCATCTGGGTTCCGCCGGCTAGCCGGAAAAGATTTCGCGTTGCTACAATCGGCATTGAAGGATTTTTTCTTTTCATGTGCGCGGTGGTCGCCCCCTTCACCTACTACAAGTCGTACACGGCGCAGCGCGCGAGCGCCCTGCGCCCGTCGCCGCTTACTGGTCACTGGCATGTGGACTCAATCATGCTCACATCCGACGGTAAGCCGGCGCCGTATCTCACCGGCGACGGGCTACCCGCTACCGACATCTTTCTCGAACCTTTTGGTCGCACGATGATTCGCGCGTCAGACAACGCGCTCTGGCGCTCCAGCGCAAAATACGATTCCACGAAGCGTACGTTTGTGCTTAGTTCGAATGGCCACGCCGGGTCCATCACGTATGCAGTGCTACAGGCAGATTCTGCTCACTTGCTTTTGACGCCAACCGGCAAAGAAGAGAAAACTGAGGCAGTATTGCGTCTCACGAGAGTACCACTCCCGGCGACGTATCCGCTGCTGACGCGTGGGTTCCATTTCGTGAATGAGTGGGGACTGGAGCGTTAAGCGATGCCGCGAACTCGCCTGCCCGAAAATTCCGCTCGCGCGGGAGCTAACTATGCAGGTCTCGACGGATCGGCCACGCAAGAGTAAGATTTTCCGCAACGGCAATCGGCGTAACAAGCGCTTCGCCGCGATCCGTTGCCACTCTTTTGCACGCGCGACATCGACTGGAGTTTGAATGCACAGCATCGTCACGTATCACTGCGTCACGACGGTAACCGGCCACGTGGATTCACACGGAAGAACACAGGCGAGGTGGCTGTCAATCGAATGTGTCGGAGCGTTGTCATGATCGCGCCGCATTTGTTTGCCGCAATGATGTTACTAACGCATGACAGTGTGCCCCGCACGCCGAACATTCTTCCTGCGCGTTTCAGTTGCGCGGCACCGACCGCGCCGACCGAAGCATGGGG
>JBDUAX010000587.1:0-2669 GCA_040004455.1 Gemmatimonadaceae bacterium | reverse complement strand
CGGCCGCATGGCGAATCAGGTTCTCAGAAACGCGCGTGTCCCCTGAGAGCACGACAGAGCGACCGGCATAGTCAATGCGGTAGCCCAGAGCCGGTGCGACCGGTGCGTGGTCGACGTCAAACGCCGTGATCGTCACGCCGTCCTGCTGGTACACGATGCCTTCTCGGATTTCGTGCCCATCTAACCGCACGCCTTCGGGAGACGCGCGATCGTCGGATTTCCGAACTCCGATGTCGAACGCGAATGTCGAAGTCAGCCCCGCAAGAAACGACGACGTCCCCTCGGGGCCCCAGACCTGAAGCGCGCGATCACGCCCTGGTGCCACCAGCCATCCGGTGAGCCAGAGATCAGGAAAACCAACGACGTGGTCAGAGTGCAAGTGCGTCAGGAACACGCCGTCGATATCCGCCCATCGAACCTTGAGTTGTGCAAGGCGCTGCATTGCTCCTCTGCCCGCATCAAACAGAAATCGGTGGCTGCCGACTTCCACCAAGGTGCTCGGTCCGAAGCGGTTCATCACCGGCATGGGATTGCCGGTTCCCAGCAGCGTAACCGTGATTTCTTGCCCACGTGCCGCACGCGTGTTGAGCGCGAGGACAATCACAGTCGCCAGCACTACAGCAATTAGAGGTCTTCGCATTGCGCTACTCCTTGAATGAGGCCAACGCCGCAGTTCAGCCAGTGCGGCGCGCTCGCGTTCCGTGAAAAACCGTTTCTCGTGCCTTGCTTTCGCGAAAATCAATGGTAGCAGCATAGCGACTTCCTGGTGCTTAGTTCGCGCCTTCAAGGAGCTGGGCAATTCCCTCACAAAAGATCAGGATTCGCCCGACGGCCTCATACGAGCGCTACAGCTATGCTGACAGAGACGTGAGATAGTACTTCCTTCGTCCAACGGCATTTTCACATGACTGCAAATCTTCTCGATCCGACAAACAGCGTGAACGACGCTCTGCTGCGTTTTCCCGCTGCTGTCTCGGTGCTCAACACACGGGGTATCGACTCTTGCTGCCGTGGCAACGAATCGCTTGCGGAAGCCGCGGCGAACAGTGGTATCAATGTACAAACGCTGATCAACGACATTTCCAACGCCCCCGCGACCGACGCGCCCGCGAATTCGTCATGCTCCGGCAACTGCTCCTGCTCGACGCCAACGCTGGAACCCTGATGCTCGGCGTGACCGCGCGGTGTGTCGGAGCCTATCTGTTTGCATTTAATGCCTGGCGCACCATGATCGTGCGTCCCACGCCCGTACCGGCTACCACCGCCGTTGACGTCGACCGCATTCAGAGTCGCCCCACGCAGCCCTCGCGCTAACTGTCGTCTGCTCACAACGTTCATGAACGGACCGAAGCGCGGAATATCCTCGCCGCTCGCGATCATTCGCCTGGCGAGACGTTCAACGCGGTACCGTTTTTTGGGAGTCATCACTCCGACGTGTCTGTCAATTGCATCAGACGTGCCGAACGTTGGGACGATCTCGCAGTCGACGGCGACCTAAGCGCGCGGAACGCATCGCGACCAGTTGGAGCAGCTGGCAAAGTTCGCTTTTCGCCGCAACGTTACCGTGGTGTCTGCTGCGCGATATGTGACGCACAATGACGCCGTCGTTCTGGCGGCTGTCATTCGAGCGCACATGAAACGTGGCGCGTCGAAGCCGCGCACCAACGCAAGGCGCCGTACAAGTCATCCACTGAGAGTCACATGACGGACAAACCAACTGAAGGTGCCGCTCGGAAACACTCCCGCGACATAGTCGACGAGTCATCGGATGCGAGTTTTCCGGCGAGTGATCCGCCGAGTTGGGGTCCGCTGCGCGTCGGCACGCCCGACGAGTTCCTTGGTGGCGATGACACCGTGCTCGACACCGCGAGTGTGTCGTCCAAGAAGACCAATACAATTCGCAATCGTCGAACACTTGCGCCGTGACACAAGCGCAGGCGAGGCAATTCCACGTGCCATTATCGGCTTTCATCAGGATCACGAACAGCACTGGGTTGCCGACCTCGCATGCGGTCACACGCAGCACGTTCGACACGATCCGCCCTGGCAAAACCGGCCGTGGGTTATCACGGAATCGGGGCGGGCGAGTTTTATGGGAACGTTGCTCGAATGTGTAAAGTGCGTGCAAGATGGTGGAACCATGCACGAACTGTTGGTTGTTACTCCCTACCGACTCGACCTGACCGTCAGCGCGCTTCGACGTTTACCGAGCAATCTTGTTGATGTCTACACGGCGGATGGACGCTATCTGCGCGCGAGCAATGACGCAGGGATTTCCACCATCACCTGCGTCACGCAACCGCACGAACGGGCGCTGGCGGTTCGCGTGGTGGGAGGCGCAGACACGGAAGCTGCGCTCGCACGCGTACGCCGCATGCTTGGACCCGATCGCGAACTTGACGCCTTCTACAAACAGGCGGCGCAAATCAGTTGGCTGGTTCCGTTGGTGGAGCGCATGCGAGGCATCAAACCGCCGCGCTACCCTTCGTTGTGGGAGGCGTGCGTCAACGCGATTGTGTTTCAGCAAATAAGTTTGCACGCCGCGAGTTCGATTATGCGCCGCCTTATTGAGGCGCTCGCAGACCGCACTGCATATGACGGAATTCCGCTCGCAGTATTTCCCGACGTCGAACGATTTCTCCGCGCGCCCGACGCGACATTGCGCGCAG
>JBDUAX010000586.1:0-2669 GCA_040004455.1 Gemmatimonadaceae bacterium | reverse complement strand
CAACGGTCGATACGAGTGGCACCATGATTTCCGGACGCACGTCGATGCCGCGACGACGCACCCGCACTGCGGCCTCGAAGATGGCCCGCGCCTGCATCTCGGTAATTTCCGGATAAACAATGCCCAAACGGCAACCGCGGTGACCGAGCATTGGGTTGGTTTCGCGCAGCCCATCGACAATGCGAGCAAGGTCGGCGCGTTCGAGTTTCAGCGTGCGCGCCAGCATCTTCGATTCTTCGCCGCCGTGCGGAAGAAACTCGTGCAGCGGCGGATCGAGTAACCGAACGGTCACGGGCAAACCATCCATCGCTTCGAAAATTCCTTCGAAGTCGCTGCGTTGCATTGGAAGCAACTTGCGCAACGCGAGACGACGCCCGCTCTCATCGCGCGCGACGATCATTTCACGCATGGCGTTAATGCGGTCGCCTTCGAAGAACATGTGTTCAGTTCGACACAAGCCGATTCCTTCGGCCCCGAAATTTCGTGCCACTCTCGCATCGCGAGGCGTATCCGCGTTCGCGCGCACGCGAAGGCGACGTTCGACGTCGGCCCAACCCATGAGCCGTGCAAACGCCTGATACGTAGGCGCCGCCGATTCCTTGAGCGCGCCAGTGGTTACGCGCATGACTTCTGATGGAACTGTTGAAAGTTCGCCGAGAAACACGCGACCAGTTGCGCCGTCGAGTGTAATCCAATCGCCCTCTTTGACCACAACATCGCCGACGGAGAATTGGCGTTGTCCATCTTCTAGTCGCAATTCCTGACAACCGACAATGGCACACTTTCCCATTCCGCGCGCGACTACTGCGGCGTGACTCGTCATGCCGCCACGCGCCGTCAACACCGCGCGAGCCGCAACAAGTCCATGAAAATCTTCCGGTGTCGTTTCGTCGCGAACAAGGATCACGTGTTCACCACTTGCCGTGCGCGATTCAGCGGCATCCGGATCGAACACCGCTATGCCGCTCGCAGCACCGGGGCTCGCGGGCAGACCAACAGCAATCGGCAACGCGTTTACACCCGGATCGATCACGCGATGCAGCAATTGATCAAGCTGACCTGGCATCACGCGTAGCACGGCCTCGCGCTGGCTGATCATTCCTTCTGTAACCATGTCAGTCGCGATACGCAGCGCTGCGGGAGTCGTGCGCTTACCTGTTCGCGTTTGCAACAAATACAACGTGCCGCGTTCGACCGTGAATTCAATGTCCTGCATGTCACGAAAGTGTTGCTCAAGCTTGTTCTGCGTCTCCAACAACTGCTCGTACGCACCAGGCAAACGCTCGGCCATCTCATCGATGTGCAACGGCGTTCGAATGCCGGCGACAACATCTTCGCCTTGTGCGTTAACGAGAAATTCACCGTAAAAACGACGTTCACCGGTGCTCGGATTGCGCGTGAACGCCACGCCCGTTCCCGAATCATCGCCCATGTTACCGAACACCATGCTTACGACATTCACACCAGTACCAAGTGTTTCGGAAATGCCGTTCACTCGGCGATAGTCAACCGCTTTCTTGAGAGTCCATGAACGCCAGACGGCTTCAATTGCGCCCCACAATTGCTTACGCGGGTCACTCGGGAAGTCATGACCAGTCGTAACGCGAACCAATTGCTGATACTCTTTCACGAGTGCCTGCAATGCATCCGCGCTCAATTCCGCGTCGGTTGCGGCGCCCGTCATCAATCGCTTGGTCGACAACAGATGTTCGAAACGCGCGCTTGGAATGTTCAGCACAACATCGCTGTACATCTGCAAAAATCGGCGATACGAGTCGTACGCAAAGCGCGGGTTGTCGCTCGCACTCGCAAGTCCTTTTACGGTTTCATCATTCAATCCGAGATTCAGAATTGTTTCCATCATCCCGGGCATCGAAACAGACGCACCCGACCGCACCGAAACCAAAAGTGGATTGGTGGCGTCGCCGAATTTCTTGCCAGTGACCTTTTCCAGTTGATCGAGGGACGCGGCAACTTCGTCCTGTAATTCTGGTCGAATATCACGATCGGCGAGATACTGCATGCAGCACTCAGTCGCGATTGTGAAGCCCGGCGGAACCGGTACACCAATGTTCGTCATCTCGGCGAGATTCGCACCCTTCCCGCCGAGCATTATTCGCATTTCCTTGGTGCCATCCGCCTTGCCATTCCCAAAAAAATAGACGGAGCGACTCACCTGGCACCTCGAATTAGTCGATCGAGCTTCCTCGATCAGGTTTAGTAGTTCAACTGACGCCTGCTGTCACTCGGCGACCGCCGCCGGCGCGCAGCAACTCCGGGTCTCCTGGAATTGTGGTCGGATACTTTCCGGAGAAGCAGGCGTGACAATAGCCCGACGGCCCAGTTGGCATCACAGACAGCATGCCGTCCAACGACAGATAACCCAACGAATCTACACCGAGATGATGCGCAAGTGACTCGTGGTCCATAGTGGCCGCAATGAGTTCTTCTTTGCGTGGCGTATCGATTCCATAGTAACACGGGCTTATGATTGGTGCGCTGCTCACACGCATGTGCACTTCGCGCGCGCCCGCACCCCGTACGAGTGACACCAGCCCGCGCGTGGTTGTTCCGCGCACGATGGAGTCGTCAACCATCACAACGCTTTTGCCTTCGAGCAGTTCGCGAACCGGGTTGTATTTGATTTTGACTTTGGCGTCGCGACCCGC
>JBDUAX010000166.1:0-8947 GCA_040004455.1 Gemmatimonadaceae bacterium | reverse complement strand
CGCCTCGAGCATGTAGTCGTCGACGAGGATCCGCACGTGGACGCCGCGGTCGGCGGCACGCAGCAGGTAATCCACCGCGATCAACCCAACGTTATCCGCGGTGAAGATGAAATATTGAACGTCGATTGTGCGTTCCGCGGCTTCAGTGAGCCAGGCGCGCGCGACCATTGATACGTCTCCCTCTTCGAGCGAGTAGACGCCAGTGCTGGTGCGCATCTGTAGAGCAACCGGCGCGAGGTGTTCGGAGAGCTTCGCACCAATGGCGTGTACCTGCGCGCAGAACGCGGGGTCGGCCGCAACGATGCGGGCAGACGCGGGTTCGCGCTCGCATGCAGCAACGAGCATCGCACAGATAAGGGGGAGAATCGAGCGCTTTCTGATGTGCATTTCTTGAATTTGAATGGCTACTGCACGACCGGCATTCAGCGCAATTTCGGCAGCAACGTCTGAACCTGCGGATTAGCGCGCAGCCGCGGCCCAAGCATTCCATACATGATCAGAAACGGTGTCGGACCTCGGCCCGTCGTCGGATTCCGTGTGAGCAGTGCAATGACCGCGTCATCACCACTCAACCAACGTGTAAACGCGACCGCCGGAATCATGTCGCGCGACTTCACCATTTTTTTAATGGCCGCACTGCGGCGTGTCGAATCGCGCAGGTCGCGCTCAAGGTTGAGTGCACGCGTGGTGTCGTCGTGCATGCCAATCAACCAGCGCTTGTACGCGAATACGGCCTGGTCCACATGTCCAAGCGCCATTTCATGCCCAATCTTCCCACCCCACCCGTACCAGGCCTCCGGCGATTGCGTGAGCGCCTGCGCGAACAGCGGTGTCGCTTCAGTGAAACGGTCAGCGGCGTCATACAGCAGGGCCACCGACAACGTGATCACATGCGACAGCGGATCGAGGCGATGCGCAATCTCCATTTCGCGCGTCGCGTGGTTGGGATCAGAAGTGGTGAGGTGATAACTGTAGAATTGATGACCCGTCGCGTAATTCGGACTCAGGCGAAGACCCTCTTCGAACTCGGCGTTCGCTTTTGCGCCGCTCAGCAAATTCGCGAGTGAGATGTGTGCCTCGCCAAGCTTCGGGTCAATTGCAATCGCGCGCCGCACTGCGCGCATGCTCAATGCGAGCAGCGAATCTTCGCTCAACCCCGGTACATTGTATTCCGTCGGAACCGAAAGCATGTATGCGTCTCCCAGTGCGGCCCACGCAAGCGCATACATTGAATCGAGCGCTACCGCGTGCTTGAGCGCGGCGGTGGCTTGAATCATTCCTTCCGTCGTTCGAAGATTCCAGTGAAAGCGGCCGAGCAGATATGCGTTGTACGCCTCTGCGTTGCGCGTACCAACCATCACCGCACCGCTGTCCGACCCCGGCTTGATCCGAAGCTTGAGCGCATCCACTGCTGACCGCGCCACTTCATCCTGCATGGCGAAGATGTCGCTGACCGGTCTGTCGAAACTGTTGGACCAGAGATTCACACCGGTCGATGTGTTGATGAGCTGTGCCGTGATTCGGAGCTTATCACCAACGCGCTGGATGCTTCCTTCAAGCACGGCATCGACGTGTAGCTGTTTGCCGATCTCTTTCACATCGGACTCGCGACCGCGAAACGAGAACGCCGATGTCCGCGCAGTTACGGTCAGGCCAGGCACATGCACCAGCGCGTTGATCAGCGTCTCTGCCACGCCGTCTCCGAGATACGCATTCGCGTGATCGGGGCTGAGGTCGGTAAACGGAAGCACCGCGATTGATGATGTCGCTGATGTCGATGATGCGGATGCGCCCGCTGCATTCGATGCTGAGCGATACCACACGGCCGCGACAAGCGCGATTGCTGCAACAGCAATTCCGACGACGACATAACGTTGAGCGCCGCCCGGGTTCGCGCTGGAAACAGTTCGTGTACTGTTGCCCGCAACAGCGCTGGCCGTGATGGCACCCGGTGCAATGGCCGCGCCAAACTGTGCAACGGGGTTGAAGCGGTCGGCGGGTGATTTGCTCAGCGCGCGCTGCAGCGCGTCGGCCACCTGCGCCGGTACTGATGGACGCAGGTTCGTTATCGGCGGCGGAACGGCAATCATGTGTTGCCGAGTGATCGTGGCCGCGTTTGCGCCGCTGAACGGAGGTTGGCCGCCGAGCATTTCGTAGAGCACGCACGCGAGGCTGTACAGGTCGCTGCGGCCGTCGATGTCGCTTTCGCCGGCTGCCTGTTCAGGGCTCATGTACGACGGAGTGCCAATGGACATCCCCGTCCCTGTAAGGCGCGCGCCTCCAGCGGCGCGAACGGCTCGGGCAATTCCGAAATCTGCCACGACTGCATGACCCGACTCGAGCATGATGTTCTCGGGCTTGATGTCGCGATGTACCACACCGCGAGCGTGCGCATAACTCAGCGCGTCGGCCACTTCACTTGCGATGCGAAGTGCGTCGTCAATTGGTAGCTGCTTGTCGCGATCGAGTCGTTCGCGAAGTGATTCTCCTTCGAGCAACGGCATGACGTAATACAGCAGCGTCTGCGCGCGTTCGCCGGCTGTTTCAATGCGCACTTCGCCCGAGTCGTACAGCGGCACGATGTGTGGATGCCGCAGATTCGCCGTGGTTTTGATTTCCAGCAAAAACCGCTCGGCACCCAGTGCTTCGCCGATTTCCGGACGCAGCACTTTGATCGCGACATTGCGGTCGTGCTTCAGGTCGCGCGCCAGGTAAACTGTGGCCATGCCACCGGCGCCAATCTGACGCTCAACGGCGTAGCGATCGGCGAGGGCGGTGGAGAGGTTCTGGATGTTGGTGATGGGAGATTCGGCCAGCGGACTACCTGTTGAGAGGTGGGCGCAGGTACCCCAAGCGCCAGGGCCGAATCTAGCCATTCCAGCTTCCGGCACGCAACGCGTTTGACTGTGGCAACGCTCGTCATACTGCCAGCGCTCAATGGGACTCGTGTAATGAAAGCTTACGAGTCAACTGTCTGGCTGGGTCAATTGCGCTTCATGCTAAACCTCAGCGGGCAAGGCAAAGATCGCTGAGATCTCCGGAAAGGTTGACGCAATCAAGGCTCAGTCACACAGGGCGCAGATTGACCGACATGCTTCGTCCGAGAAGGGGCCGCTCAATGAATCGTCAGTGAAGTCCGCGCAACGATTTCGCAGTGATCGGACTCACGACGATGCAGGCGGTGGATCTGTCGCACTTTGATGCACAGTTCCGGAATGACGTGACCGGTGCGCGCCCGCGTATCCGCCGGTGTTGTTGTTGTGCGCGTATCGCGCGGTTCGTCAATACACTAAGGGGAGGTATCGCCACAATGTTTTCGGGCGTGCCCGCGGCGTGCGACGCGCAGGACTTAATCGGGCGCGAAATGTTTGCGATCGATGGGGTGAAATTGCCGACTAATGCGTCGGAGCGGCACGCGGGCCGAATTTGATCGGCAGGCGACGACACTCGAAGCGGCCGCACTCACCGCCGCCGCTGATCCCCTCCCCTCAAAATATCTCGAGCAGGGCGCTTGACGTTCATAACTGACTGGTTATTATAACTACATGGTTATAGAGAAACAGCAATGACCCCCTCCCAACACCTCGACGCCACCTTCGCCGCCCTGGCAGACTCCACGCGCCGCGCGATCCTCGCCCGGCTCGCCCTGGGAGACGCCTCGGTTGCGGAACTGGCGAAACCCTTCGCCATGAGCCAGCCGGCGATCTCCAAACACCTGAAGGTGCTGGAGCACGCCGGCCTCATCTCGACGGCGCAGGACGCGCAGCGCCGCCCGCGCAAGATCGAAGGCGTGCGCCTGGGCGAAGCGACCGACTGGCTCGCGGAATACCGGCAGTTCTGGGACCGCCGTTACAGCGCCCTCGATGAACTGCTCGGCCAGCTGCAGGCCAGGCCTCCCAAATCAAAACGCAAACGCCACTAGGAGAATCCAGCATGGCATCTGTTCAAAAGATTTCCCCGTTCCTGATGTTCGACGGCCCGGTCAAGGAAGCGGCGTCGTTCTACGTCTCAGTCTTTCCGAACTCGGAGATCAAGTCGGCCAATCCGATGTCGGCCACCATCGTGGCGAACGGAACCGAGATTCTGATGTTCAATGGCGGGCCGCATTTCAAGTTCTCGCCGGGCATCTCGCTCTTCGTGAAGTGCAAGGACCAGGCGGAGGTCGACCTCTACTGGAACAAGTTCATCGCCGGCGGCGGCAGGGAAGACAATTGCGGCTGGGCTCAGGACAAGTGGGGCGTCTCCTGGCAAATCATCCCCGACGCCCTCGGCCGTTACCTCGGCGATCCTGATCGCGAGAAAGCCAACCGCGTCATGCAGGCCATGCTAAAGATGAAGAAAATCGTCGTCGCCGATCTCGATCGCGCTGCGGCCGCCTAGTTCATACAAACAGAAACCGAGAGGAAACCGTCCATGACCACCGCCATCAACAGTAAAGCCCAAGTCTCGCTGCCGAGCGACACCGAGGTGCGCGTCACGCGCGACTTCAAGGCGCCCCGCACGCTAGTCTGGCAGGCGCATACCGATCCGACGCTTGTTCCACGCTGGATAGGGGGCTATCCGGGCTGGACGATGCCGGTGTGCGAAATGGATGTTCGCCCCGGCGGCACGTATCGCTGGCGCTGGCGCTCGGATGAGGATGGCAAGGAATTCGGCTTTTACGGCGATTACCGCGAAGTTGATGCGCCCGGAAAAATGGTCCACGCCGAGAACTTCGATCCCGGCACTTTTGGCGGCGCGATGCCCACGAACCCGGCCATCACCTGCACAACCTTCACCGAAAAGAATGGCATCACGACGCTGGTCATGTTGATTGAGTACGGTTCGAAGGAAGAGCGCGATGCCGCCATCTCCACCGGCATGACCGACGGCATGGAGACGAGCTACGAGCGCCTCGACAAGCTTGTCGCGGAACACGAACCGCGTTTGGAGCGGGCTTCCAAAGATTCATGCGTCATCAACGCCGACATCTTTTCGGCTAAGGACGTGGCAATGAGTTGATTAATCGAAATCCCTTCTTGTTCGGCGAGCTCGCGGGCTTGACGATGCAGCGATTCAGGGAGCCGTAGCTGATGGTACTCATGAGGCGTCTCCTATCAGCGCGAGGGAAAGAAATGGCGGCGCACAAACAGTTCACGATTGCACCGACGTCCGAGTCTACGTCTGCGATCCGCGCAGTCCCTGGCAACGCGGATCCAACGAAAACACGAACGAACTATTACGCCAATACTTTCCGAAGGGAGTCGATGCCAGTAGCATCACGCAACGCCAACTGGACGCCGTCGCGAAGAAACTCAACACGCGCTCGCGCCACACCCTGGACTGGAAAACACCCGCACAAGTTTTCGCAGCGGCCGTTGCACTGACCGGTTGAGACCAAGCATTTAAACTTGAAACTTTGACTTAGACACACTCTGTTGCCCTTCTAACGCCATGACAAGTGCCCAGCAGATGTTGCGACGCCGGATAACTGGGATCTGCTTCGTTATCGCAAGCTGGAGTGCATTCACTAGTGCCTTGCCATTTGTCTCGATCAAAGGGGATTCCGCCGACAATGTTCACGCGACGCGATTACGAGCCAGCGTTGTTGATCGCATTACAGAATTTCTTGCACAATGGCGCGTAGCATGGATTGCTAGCGAGACAGAACAGCATCGTTATAACGATCCCAAGCTCGGAAGGACGCAGTATCCTGGTTGGACCTGGTTTCGATCGCTACATAGCTCCTGTGACTTCGAACACGACACACCCGGCGATACTGCTCTACGAAAATTTCGAGCAAATCGCGGTGACACATTGGCAAACTGGTTTCTTCAAGCGAACGGACAGCCGCGCCTACCGGGCACCGGCCTGATTTATAGTAACGCAAGCCCACGATCGGTCTGCCCGGGATGGACCCTCGGTGATCCCGCTTTTGGAGACGTCATTAATGTGGATGACGCTATAAGCCCATTACGGAGAGTTGCGCTTCGAGCACTTCGTGCGGAACTGATCAGCGAACTCGATCTGGCGGCGCTTGCATCCCCGCGCGATGGCTTTATCACGGGGCAGCAGATTCGATTCACGTTAGATCAGTCGGGAATTGATAGTCTCCGAATATTTGCCCGCGCGATTAGTCTCGCCAACAGATGTCGCGGCGACCGTTGGTGGTGTTTGGCGTTGCAGGGGTATGCGCAGTTTCGTACGGGCCATCTTCTGCAGGCCGACTCGGCGTTCGTTTTAACCATGCAACAGGTTCCCGATTCGCTGAAATGCGGATGGAACGATGTCAGCGTGTTGTTTGACGGGGCAAATGTTCGTGCCACCGACACAATTCATGCGGAAAAAAAATACAAAGCGCTCAGTTGCTCAGCCCGAGAAGCCGTTAACGAACGTTTTTGGTGGATGAGCAGTCCGATGTGGTCGAGCGAAGGAAACGAGCGACGCGTTGAGCATTTTGCGCGAAAGGTTGCGTTGATCTTGCATTCGTCGTTGACGCGGGATGAGACAATCAATTGGCGGCCGCAAGATGGAGGAGACGCTGCGTCACAAATGATCCTTCGTTACGGCTGGCCGACATACATGTATATGACATCGCCAAAGGAAGACAACGACAACAAGCTCGGCTTTCAATTGCGTTTTCGCCGAGGACCTGAAGGACCGTACACGACTTTTGAATACAGTTTCGGCCGACCGCACGTTGTACCGAATTGGAATGCCATTGAACATCCGCTCGCAGCCGTTCGAACAGACTGGACCTTAGGATCCGATAGAGCGTGGCCCGGTGTGGATGATGTTTATAAGATTCCTCGTTGGTGGCCGACCGAACACATGCGCCGCACTCGACCGATTTTCGAAATGGCTGATCCTCAAATGGCTTGGTTGCGACGCGAGGATCGTATACTGCTTGGCACCGCCACCGATTTGAAGAGTGTGAGCATTCCAATTCAATCGGGATTCCAATTAACGACAAATGATAGTTTGTCGACCGCTCTCGTTGCCTCAACTGCACCGACAGATTTTCGCGTGAAGCGTTCGGATGTTCGAGTGAAGAACGGTCGCCTTGCAATGCGCACCGCGATTACTGACGCGCCAGCACTGTTGAGCCTCGAAGCGACCGTCAATAACGCGGCACCTTTTGATCTGCGCACGCGATTCGCTGTAACGCCGCCGCGCCTTCTGTCCGCTAATTCAAATTCCTCCAAGTCTATTTCTGATCCGATCTTGCTTGACGAACAAAGCGTCGTGGGCTCGGAACTGACGATGAATCCCGATAGTGCGATGGCGCTGATGGCGGCTACGTCGATAATTCGCCGCGGCGGGAAGATTAGCCTTTATTGGGAAACTTATGGTTTTAGTCCAAGTGATTCAGTCGCAACTGTGGTACACATTGAACGCACAACTAATCCCAATCCGATCAAGCGACTGGCGCTAATGCTAAACATTGGCAACGACGTTAACACACCCGTCAAAATCAGTTGGAAGGGTTTGGCTACCGAGAATGGTCGTGTTGTGGAGATGAATTCGCGCGTTCCAATTATCGCTCATGCCATAACTCTCGATGCCGCGACTCTGCCGACTGGCGACTATTGGTTATCGGTGAGCACGGCAACGAAGAGTTCTTTAGCAATTGGGAAGACGCGCATACGAATTCGGTAGTAGGATTTGCCAGTGAAAGTGCCTGGGTACATTGCGCCGCATCGAACTATTGGTGCTCATATTCTTCGCGCGGCCACGCATGGATCGATGCCAGAAAATCCTCGACGTGATCGTCGAGCGTAATTCGGCCAGGCAAGAACCGAAAACCGTCCTCATCTTCTTCGGACTCGTGGTTGATGAATTCGACGTGGAACATGTTCAGAATTGAAATGGTTTGCGGAGCCGCCTAACGCTCGCATTCTGTTGCAATGTCGGTCATAGGGAGCGGAGAACGAGTGAGCGAAAGTGAATGAGTTACACGGCGCACTGCCGAGCCAGGTCAGCAGCAACGTCGGGTTAGCAGCGAGGCTACTTCCGCTTGGGGAAATACTTCACGCCCGGTAGGGTGGCGAAATCGGCATCGAACGTCCAGATCGTCGCGTTGAACTGCCTGGCGGTGGCGTAGATGATGCTATCCGTGAGCGGCAACTTGTAAGTCACTCCATAATGCGCGGCACTCAGCGCGATGCCGCTGTCGAGGGACGCGACATGCCCTTGGTGCAATACCGCTGCCACTTGCAGGGCTGCATCCTCGTCCCGTTGCTGCATCACGCGTCGCGTGACTTCGACCAGCACAATGGTGGGGACCAAGAGTTGATCCACCTTCTCAATCGCGGCGGCCACTTGAGCGGATTGCGGACCCGCGGCGAAGTATTCGAGCCACGCCGACGAATCAATGAGGTTCACACGCGATCCTTGTCTCGCGTGACGGTTGTGTCGATGCCTTTTAGAAATCCCCGCATTTTGCGCATCGCCTGCACCGGAATGAATTCGACCCGATTCTGATACTGCAGCACTTGCACTTTCTGTCCGGGTTCGAGGCGGAGTGCTTCGCGAATGTGGCGGGGAATGACGACCTGAAATTTGGGAGAAACGGTGACAACAGACATATGGGGCTCATCGATAGGCGTATTGTACAACGATACTTCGATCGATGAATTCGGGCAAGTGGTCGTAGAGCTGGCTACCGAGGATGGAGCATAAGTTCCCGCGTTGAAATTTTGAGCAAAACACGATGTCCTTCGGGCCATACCAGCAGCGACTTCAGGTTAGGCGGCGCTTGCGGAGCCGGTGGTTCCTCTTGCAGGGAGTATATCCGGATGGATATATGGCGGGATGTCGCATCGCGCCATCCGCCTGGTAGGAACTGCGCTAACCGATTTACGCGCGTTTCGCGTGTTCTATGTGGCGAAGTTCGCGGAAGGGTTGTGTACGTCCTGCACGCGTTTCAGAAGAAGACGCGACGCACGGAACGGCTCGATCTGGAACT
>JBDUAX010000585.1:0-2677 GCA_040004455.1 Gemmatimonadaceae bacterium | reverse complement strand
TCAAGAAAAAGGAAGACACGCACCGCATGGCCGAAGCCAACAAGGCGTTCGCGCATTATCGCTGGTAGTGTTTTCGCAGGATAAGAAAACGCCCCGAGGCCATTTGGCTTCGGGGCGTTTTTGTTTTTCGTGCCACCCGCGAAACGAAACCGCACCACAGTGTGCGATTCGGTGACTGCTTTTCCTCCTCCTCGTATTCAAGAAAGGAATAGGCAACACACGCTCTCTCGCCCTTCGCTCCCCGGCGCATTGCACGAGAGATCGCGACAACGGCAAACCCGTCGAAAGACGGCGACGCAAAGCCACGAGGCTACCGCGCACGCGCATACGCGCTCCAGCGCCACGCCAGTCGGGCTACCGAACGATCAGGATGGACGAGTACATGCGCCTGGTACGCAACACAGCGCGCGCGGCAACGTCGCTCGCATTATTCGCAGCAGTCGGTTGCAGCGCTGACAACGTGACCTCTCCAATTGACGTCACGTCTACGCGCGCGCCATTGCTGGTATCCAATAAAGCCGCGTCAACAATTGCGTCCGATGAGTCGAGAGCCGTCGTTGTAAGTACGTCACCCACCCGTGCAACATTGAGCGAACCGCGCTACGCCCGCGAACAGGTGCTCGGATTCCAAAATGGCACGCCAACCAAACAATGTCTTGGTGAAGGGGAATCATTAGGCGCGTGGAATTTGCGATTCAGTGGATATGGCTGCACGCAAATCGCATCCGATGTCGGCGGCGCATCACTATCAATGCAACCGGCCGCTGCAACAGGAAACAGCGAAACGCACGCACCTCTGTTACTCGGTCCGCAATACGGTGACAGATTTCTGATGACCGCCCGCTTCGAAACAGTGCAGCAACTCCGCACAAACGGCAAACCCAACGCATGGGAAGTGGCGTGGGTACTTTGGCAATATCAGGACGACGAGCATTTCTACTACTTCATTCCCAAACCAAACGGGTGGGAACTTGGCAAGCGCGACCCATCGTATGCCGGTGGACAACGATTTCTCGCGACTGGCTCCGATCAGAAATTTCCGGTCGGACACCTGTACAACGTGCAAATCGCGCATCGCGGCAACGCAATCACCGTGACAGTGGATGGAATCGTGTTGGCGTCAATCATCGACACGGAACATCCATATGTATCAGGGCGTGTCGCGCTCTACTCCGAAGACGCCGAAATAAAAGTGCACCAGGTCAGCGTGCGAACCGGGGCGTTTTAGTCCAATCAGTTACGGTGGCGCCGAGTGGGCTTGGCGACTCTGGTTTTTCACGGATTCGCTGGACAATTTCGTACTCCCCGCACTAGCGCCAACTATGTGCCGTTGGCACACTTGGACCATGCCAACGGGTCCCGAAAATCCCCTCAAAATCACGATGCTCCGCCGGCTCGCTGCTGGGGCGATGATCGTGGCCGCCACTTTCGGGATTGCCGCATCCAGCGCGCATGCGCAGGCGGCGGTCCGTCCGGCTAACGATTCGATTTTCCAGGCACGCATGAATGCCGGCTACGCCGCGACACGCGCCGGCAACCCACTCGCTGCCGCTGCCGCGTTCGACTCCGCCACGCAGGCCGACCCGAAGAGTGCGAACGCCTGGATTTCTGCCGGCTACGCATTCATGGCGGCCAAACAGACCGCCAACGCCATCGCACGCTTCAACTCCGCCATTCAGGTCGATCCCGATCGCGACGTCATTCGTCGACAACTGGGCTACTTGTATTCCGGATCGGGAGACAATCGCAACGCGATCGCTGCTTTCTACGCACTGGTGTCGCGAGGCAAAGCCACCGCGCAGGACTACCTCGCACTCGGCAACCTGAATGCGCTTGTAGGGCAGCTTGATTCGTCGCTCAAGTCATTCAAATCAGCACTCGACCTCGCAACGCAGAGTGGTGACACTGCTGTTGGTAACGCGGCGCAGAAATCCATCGCGAACTTGCAAGTTGCATCGGCCGCAAATGCAGCGGGCGCGTTTGTCGAATACTACTTGTCGCCGCTCTATCAAAACCGATTCAGGAATTACATCGCGTTCGGTGTTGGTCGCGTCGGTGTCTCTGGTGGCGGACGCTTCACACCGCAGGCCTACGTGTCCCTTCGCGTAACGCGCGACAGCAAATCAGTTGGCGGATTGCAACCGGTTTTGTTTGCCGATAACAGTTTGTTGCCAGCACTCGGTGCGCGCATTCATCCACTGCCGTGGCTAACGGTTTTCGCAGAAGCTGGCGCAACGTATCCGTCCGTATCAGTAACGCCGCGCAATTGGCACCGTGACGTTCGTGCGGGGTTGCTCGCGAACGTCGCGAACTCAAAACTGCTCACGCGCAAACCTACTGGACTCACACTCATCTCCGAAGTGTACGCCGACGCAAGTTGGTATGATCGCTTCAATCGCGACGTGATCGGTTACGCGCAGTGGCGCGAGTCATTGCGTTTGATTCAGGGAAAGGCCGGCGCCATCGACATCTTTACGCGCGCGTGGGGCTCATACGATTCAAAACACGACTACTATAATCGCGTTGTCGAAGGGGGAGGTGGTGTTGCGCTACACCTCGGCAATGTGCATCGGGTCAGCCTTTTTGTTGACGCACAAAAAGGGCACTACCTCGCTGCACCACTCGGAACACAACCGGCGCAAAATTACAACGACTTTCGCGTCATGTTCGTGACCGG
>JBDUAX010000165.1:0-8973 GCA_040004455.1 Gemmatimonadaceae bacterium | reverse complement strand
GCCCCGTGAGGAAACGCGCGCCGCTGCGTTGATCATGGGCTTGCGTCGACCACCGCACTTCACCGAGCCCGAACCGCCTACATTCGACATGTGGGATGTGAAGGCGATCGCCGAGCAAATGTGTGCGGCCGCGTTTCCGGGTGAAGAAATCGAGTTTCGTCCGGAGCCGGTCGACAACGAACGTGGAACGCTCTGGTCGATCATCCGCGATCCGCTGCTTCAGCGTGACATTGTTGGTTACGTGGCCAAACCAACACTCGATTTGCCTGTCTGGGCCAGTGAAGTGTTCGGCATCGAGCTCACACTGGGCGTCATACCTTCAACCGATGTTGCGCCCACTGGCAAACATGCTCATGTGTCAAACGGCACGGCCGGAATCGCAGCTCGCAAGCACGTTCTGTACAAATCAATCCCAACCACGCCGGCCGCCGAATTCGATTTGGCGCTTCTCGTGCCTGACGACATCAGTGCATCAGCCGTTGAAGCGGTTCTCAAATCAGGTGGTGGCGACTTGCTCGAAAAAGTCGCACTGTTCGATGAATTCCGCGGCACCGATGTTCCCGCCGGCTTCCGAAGCGTCGCGTGGCATTTGACGTTTCGTCATCCAGAGCGCACGCTAAAAGAGAAAGAAATTGAAGGACGTCGCGCCGGCCTGTTGCAAACACTTAGCCGAGAGTTGGGAATCAAGCCTCGTGCGGTCTGATCTGGCGGCATTTAAGGAACTTGAAATACTGGTTCGCAGCCTTGGCGATCAACTCGCCGGGTATAGACGGCGCGCACTCTCGGCTGAATCTCGAGTGCGTGAGCTGGAAGTGTCGAACGACAGTTTTCGCGATGCTGCCAGCAAAGCTCAGGATCGTGCCGAAGTGCTGACTTTCGAACTGGATGCGCGAACAGAAGCGTTGCGAGTGGAGCGTGAGGCAGCGACCTCGGCCAGAACCATGGTGCACGACCTTTCATTGGCGGCGGCAGAAGCGGTCAAAGTGGGCCAGGGCTCGGCACCCTCCCCCTCGGAAAAGGCCCTCGCGCGCGATAATGCCGAACTTCGCCGTCGGGTTGAGGAAGCCAGTGTTCGCACGCGTGAATTAAGCGACCGGTTGCGATTTCTTCGGCAGCAGCTAGCCACCGTTCCCGAAAAGTGAGCGGGAAATAATGGAGCGAAGAACGAGCGTGGTAAAAGTCCGAATTGTTGGGGAGGAGCATTCGCTCCGCACGGATGCGTCCGAAGAGCACACGCGCGCCGTAGCGGACCACGTGGACGTGACGATGCGGGCAATAATGGAAGGAATGCCGAAAACTGAGACCCACAAAGCGGCCATTTTGGCGGCCCTTCAGATTACGGACGAGCTCTTCAAGGAGCGGGCCGCTGCGAACGAACTGACTGGAGAAATTCGTCAGTTGGCGAAGGATATTCGCCCATTGCTACCGCCGGCCAAGCGACCGGAAGGCTAGTTCGACTTTCGGGAACGGGAGGTATTTGGCACGTAGGTTGCGTGCCCCCAACCCCTTACATACGTTCACACTGTCGGGCGTGTTGAGCGCTGCAATTTGTGCAAAGTCATGAAGCTGTGACATTCGTTGCATAAAACGCGCGGGGCCGCCCTTGGTTTGACAGACAATTGAACTCGCAGTCCCGACTGCGATGGAGCATAAATCGCCATGGGAGAAATTCCAAACTGGGCGCTCCTCGGGGGCGGCCTGGTGGCCGCAGTTGTATATGGTGTTGTCGTGTGGGCGTTAGCGTCGAAGTCAGGGGGCGCACGCGAAATTGAGCATCAGCGTCGCGCGAAAGCGACTGCTGAAGAAACGAGCGCACGATTGCTCGACGAAGCGCGGCGCGATGCAGAAAATGTGCGCAAAGGCGCCGTCGTAGCGGGCAAAGAAGACATTCTCAAACTTCGCGAAGATTTCGAAAAAGACGCACGTCAGCGCCGTCAGGAATTGGAGCGCGAAGAAAAGCGCGTGCAGGATCGCGAAGGACAGATCGACAAAACTCGTGACACGATGATGTCACGCGAAGCCGAGTTGCAGCGCCTGACTAATGAAGTGGGCAAGCGTGACGCGAAAATTGGAGAGCGCGTTTCCGAACTCGACAAGCTGATTGCCGACGAGCGTCATCGTCTGGAGCAGTTGGCTGGCCTGTCCGCACAGGACGCGAAAGCCGAACTGATTCGGCGCCTTGAGGACGAGGCGCATGCATCGGCGGCGAACAGGCTTCGCGAAATTCGTGAATCGGCCAAGAAAAACGCCGAGCGTGAGGCGAAGAAGATTGTTGCTTTGGCAGTGCAGCGCATTGCCGCTGAAACGACGGCGGAAAACACCGTTGCTGCCGTTTCGCTGCCCAACGATGAAATGAAGGGACGCATCATCGGGCGCGAAGGGCGCAACATTCGCGCGTTTGAACTCGCGACAGGCGTTGATGTCATTATCGACGACACCCCCGACACCGTCGTCGTCTCCTGCTTCGATCCGGTGCGCCGCGAAACCGCGCGCCTGGCGCTGGAGAAGCTGGTGAGCGACGGTCGCATTCATCCGGGACGCATCGAAGAAGTCGTCGCCAAGGCGCGCAAGGAAGTCGAAATCGCCATTGTCGAAACCGGTGAGCAAGCCGCATACGAAGTTGGCGTTGCCGGATTACATCCGGAACTCATCAAGCTCATTGGCCGCATGAAGTGGCGTACCAGCTACGGGCAGAACATTCTGAATCACTCAAAAGAAGTCGCGTGGTTGGCGGGAATGATGGCGGCCGAATTGGGGTTGGACGTGCTGCTGGCGAAGCGCGGCGCGCTACTGCATGACATCGGCAAAGTGCTCACGCACGAACACGAAGGAACGCACGTGCAGCTCGGCGTCGAAGTTGCTACCAAATACGGTGAGAATCCGTTGGTGGTGAATTGCATCGCTGCGCACCACGATGACGTGCCGCACGAGAGCGAAGTGTCGGTATTGGTGCAGGCCGCCGATTCAATTTCCGGTTCACGACCGGGTGCACGCCGCGAAGCGTTTGAAACCTACGTGAAGCGACTCGAAGGCTTGGAGAAAATTGCATCGAGCTATCGCGGTGTTGAGCGCGTATTCGCCATTCAGGCTGGTCGCGAAGTGCGCGTGGTTGTAACGCCCGATCAGGTTGACGACGGCCGGGCCTCGGCGTTGTCAGAAGAAATCGCGCGCCGAATTGAAACCGAGTTGCAGTACCCGGGTCAGATCAAGGTTGTTGTCATTCGCGAAACACGGTCGGTGGATTTTGCCCGCTGAGTTGATTAGTGGAACTGCAATTGCTGCGGCCATCAGAGAAGAAGTTGCGCGCGACGTGGCGGTTCTTGTCGCACAGGGAGTAACGCCTGGACTCACAGTCGTTCTCGTTGGCGACGATGCAGCGAGCGCCGTGTACGTAGGCGCAAAAGAAAAAGCATCGTTGGCCGCCGGAATGGTGGGCGAAACACTTCGTATGCCGGCCACGACGACGCAGGGGGAACTGCTGGCGGTTGTTGATCGGCTTAACGCGGATAACAGTGTGCACGGAATTCTCGTGCAGATGCCCCTGCCAAAACACATGGATGCCGATGTTGTTATTCGTCGCATTCGTCCGGACAAAGATGTTGATGGTTTTCATCCGGTGAACGTCGGCAAATTGCTCATCGGCCAGACCGACGGGTTTGTTTCGTGTACGCCCGCGGGAGTGATCGAGTTGCTCTTGCGCAGCGGAGTGGAAACAAGAGGCGCAGAAGCAGTCATTGTGGGCCGAAGCAACATCGTCGGCAAACCAATGGCAGCATTGCTCGTTCAGCCACGTATGGGTGGCGACGCTACGGTCACGGTTTGTCATTCGCGTACCAGAAATCTCGCCGAACATACGCGCCGCGCAGACATTCTCATCGCGGCCATTGGTCGCGCTGAGATGATCACGGGAGACATGATCAAACCAGGCGCGGTTGTGATTGACGTCGGCATGAATCGCGTTGCGGACCCGACCAAACCGAAAGGTTCACGCTTATGCGGCGACGTGCAATTTCCAAGCGCGGTCGAGGTCGCGTCGAAAATCACGCCGGTACCAGGTGGCGTTGGTCCAATGACGATCGCAATGCTTTTGCAGAATACCGTTCGCGCCGCGCAACAATTCGGGGCCTTGGCAGGATAGGAGTGCTGTGGCAACTGCGCGGAATTCCCGAAACGCATCAAGCGCGGACTTCGACTCGGCGCCGATAAGCACCGATACGTCGCCAGGAGGCAGTCAGGAATCGGCGATCACGGTTCACACGCTCACTTCGGCCGCGAAGGATTTGGTTGAAGGGGCGTTTCCTCCGTTGTGGGTACGCGGCGAAATCAGCGATTTCAAAGCCCATCGCAACGGGCATTGGTATTTCGCGCTGCGTGATGCAAATGCACAGATGAAGTGTGTCGTTTGGTCGGCCGCAACGAAGCGAATTCCGGCGCCGCCGGACGACGGAATGCAGGTGCTGGCGCGCGGTCAAATGACTGTGTGGCCCGTGCGCGGTGACTTACAATTTTCAGTAACTGCCCTGGAAGCCGAGGGGGATGGACTCTGGCGTAAGGCGTTGGAACTCACACGCTTGCGCCTCGAGCGTGATGGATTGCTGGAGCCATCGCGCAAACGTCTTTTACCGAAATTCCCACGTCGCATTGCAGTAATCACGAGCCCAGATGGTGCTGCCTTTCACGACATCGTGAAGGTTGCTCGAGGTCGGAGTCCCGAAGTTGAAATCGTAATTGTTGCCGCCAAAGTGCAGGGAGACGGAGCGCCCGAAGAGATAGTCGCGGCCATCGAGCGCGTGGGGAGATGGATGGATGCAGACATTCTCATCATTGGTCGCGGTGGTGGCGCGCGCGAAGATTTATGGGCATTCAACGACGAGCGCGTGGCCCGGGCCCTGGCCAATTGTCCAATTCCGACAATTTCCGGAGTTGGGCATGAAGTGGATATCACCATTTGCGATCTGATAGCTGACTTTCGGGCCGCGACACCGAGCGCCGCTGCAGAAATGGCGGTGCCGTCGCGGCGAGAGCTCGCGGCGCACGTCCGTAACCTCGCGGCGCGCATGGCAGGCAGCGTGGTGCGCAAACATGAACGCGGTGCGGCTCAACTGACTCGCGTAAAATCGCGTCTCAGTTTGGGCGCACTTCGAGTCGTTGAGAGACGGCGCTCCCGCCTTGAATCGACTGCTGGGCAACTACAGGCACTCTCACCTTTGGCCACACTCTCGCGCGGCTATGCGGTGGCGCGTGGCACCCATGGCGCTACTTTGAGCAGGAGGGCGCAGTTCGTACAGGGCGCGGCGTTTGACCTGTGGGTGAGCGATGGAATTGTTCGCTCGATAGTCGAAAGTGTTGGCGCGTTGCCCGAAGGCCTGGCGCCGGTTGATCGTGGCACATCGGAGGCAGAATGAGCTTTGAAAAAAGCGTTGGTCGGCTTGAAGAAATCGTTCGCGAACTTGATCGCGACGATCTCGATCTGGATAAAGCGCTTGCCCTGTTTGAAGAAGGAATTGCTCATCTTCGCGGCGCGACTGCTTCGTTGACACAGGCCGAAGCACGTGTGCAGCAACTGGTAGAAGCCTCCGACGGTGCGTTTACGCTTGTCGAATTCGGGAGCTGACACGGCGTTGTCTTCTCTTACCACTGTGCCTGTTGAGGAACTGCACGGATTGCCGACGAGCGTCGCGCCAACCGTTGCGGCATTCCTGGCGGAACGAGTCGCCGTTCAATCGGCGCTCGATGCGCTGTGCGCACGTTGGTTACCCGATGTGGCGTCGAGTACCGCGGAAGCCATTCGATATGCATTGCTGGGAGAAGGGAAGCGTCTGCGCGCCATTTTGCTACTCGAGGCGTATCACGCTTGTGGTGGAACGAATGACGCACACGATCTCGCTGCTGCAGTGGAAGTTGTTCACGCCTATTCGCTGGTGCACGATGATTTGCCGTGCATGGACGACGACGATGTGCGGCGAGGTCGGCCAACTGTTCATAAGGTTTACGGCGTGCCAATCGCGACGGCCGCAGGTCTCGCAATGGTTCCTCTGGCCGCGCGGAGCGCGTGGCATGCAGCCAAATCGCTGGGATTGCCCGACGACGAGGCCGGTGACGTTGTGCGCGATCTGATGTCGGCTTCGGGTGGCGGCGGCATGATTGGTGGTCAGCTGCTCGATCTCGAAGGCGAAGGATTGCAGCTCGATCTCGATTCCCTCGAACGCATTCATCGTCTGAAAACCGGTGCGTTGATAATGGCGTCGGTGACCCTTGGTGCACGCGCCGCGCGTTCTTCCGTTGCACAACGCGAAGCGTTTGCGCGCTACGGCGCGGCCATTGGCCTGGCGTTTCAGATTGCTGACGACGTACTGGACGTTACGGCGACAACGATCGAACTTGGCAAGACAGCCGGGCGCGATTTGGAACTGCACAAGAGCACCTATCCCGCTCTGCTTGGTATCGAAGGCGCGACGGCGCGCGCAGTGGCCCTGGTGAACGACGCGTGCAACGCGTTGGATGCCGAGGGCGTGTTAACTCCGACGCTTAAGGCGCTCGCTTGCTTCATCGTTGAGCGCCGTTCATAAAACGACTTCGTAGATTCTTGCAAAACAGGAACGCTTCATGAGTGTACCAAAGAGCGTACTCGATCGAATTCAGTCGCCTGCTGACGTGCGCAAACTCTCGCGTGACGAGTTGCGTACACTGGCGGTCGACATGCGTACGCGCCTCATCGATGTGTGCTCACGCACTGGCGGACACATCGGCGCAGGACTCGGCGTTGTTGAATTGACGATTGCATTGCACGCGACGTTTGATACGCCGACTGATCAACTCGTGTGGGATGTTGGCCATCAAGGCTATCCGCACAAATTGCTCACTGGCCGTAACGAGCATTTCGAAACGTTGCGGGCCGAAGGCGGAGTCTCTGCATTTCTCAAGCGTTCGGAAAGCAAGTACGACACGTTCGGTGCAGGTCACGCCGCGACTTCTATTTCCGCGGCTGTTGGAATGGCGGCCGGACGTGATTTACTCGGGGAGAAGTTCAAGGTTGCGGCAATACTTGGTGACGGCGCGCTGTCGTCGGGGCTCGCATACGAAGGCTTGAACAACGCAGGGCATTCGGATCGCGACATTGTCGTCGTGTTGAACGACAACGAAATGTCGATCGCGCCAGCGGTTGGTGCCATGCATCGCTATCTCACCTCGGTACAGCGCAATCCGCTCTACAACCGCTTGCGTTCACGCATTGGTGAAATTGCCGCCGCCGCGCCCAAGCCGTTCAAGAATGCCGGTTGGCTGCTAAAAAAAGTCGAAGAAAGTATGAAGGCCTTTATCACACCGGGCGTACTCTTCGAGGAATTGGGGTTTCGTTATTTCGGTCCGATTGATGGCCACGACATCAACGCGCTGATGGATACATTTTCCGCTGTGCGTGAAATGGGCGGGCCGCGCTTGGTTCACGTCATCACACAAAAAGGCAAAGGTTTTCCGGCCGGGGAGAACATTGAGAAGTGGCACGCGCTTCCCCCTGGGCATGACCCGTCAACCGGCAAGCAGTTGAAGGCATCGGCCGCAGTTACCACGGCGTACACTGCCGTTTTCGGTAAGGGCCTCGTTGAGTTGGGTCAGGAAAAGCCGGAGCTTGCAGTGATCACGGCGGCCATGCCGAGTGGTACAGGAACAGGGGCGTATGCGAAGGCTTTTCCGGCGCGCTTTTATGACGTTGGAATTGCTGAAGGGCATGCTGTTACCTTCGCGGCCGGCATGGCGACACGCGGCGCCAGGCCAGTCGTGGCAATTTACTCAACATTTTTGCAACGCGGCTACGACAACATCATTCACGACTGCGCACTGCAGCACTTGCCAGTTGTGTTTGCGATGGATCGCGCGGGCCTTGTTGGCGAGGACGGCGAAACGCACATGGGTTTGTACGACATCGCTTACATGCTCGCAATTCCCGGCATGATTGTTACCGCTCCGAAAGACGGAACCGAAATGATCGCGCTGCTGCGTGCGGGGCTTGAGCAGAAAGACAATCCGTTCTGCTTGCGCTATCCGCGCGATTCGACCCCCGATATTGTGCCGGAAGCGTCAAAGATACCGGCAACCAAACACGCGACGTGGGATGTGCTGCGCCGCGGTCATGAGTTCGCGATTCTCGCCGTTGGCACCATGGTGAATCCGGCACTCGCGGCCGCGGAAACATTGGCGGCCGAAGGGTTGGATGTTACGGTTGTGAATTGCCGCTACATGAAACCGTACGACGAAGTAACGCTGAATGCCGTTCTCGCCGATCACACGCACGTGTTGACGATTGAGGAAGGCACAGTTGTTAATGGTTTCGGTGCGTACATGAGCGCAATTATTCAGAAGATGGCACCGAGTGTTCGGGTGGCTGTGCATGGCGTTCCCGATCAAATCATCTATTCAGCATCGCGCGCCAAGCAGTTGGCAACACTTGGACTCGACGCTACGGGTATTGCAGCGCGCGTTCGTGCGCTGCATGAATCCGAAGCGATGGCCGGCTAGTGCGCGTCGGCGTGTTGGGGCATCGCGGTTATGCCGGGCTACCCGACGCACTTCGCAAATTGCTCGACATCGCGCCGTCACTCGGACTTACGCTCGTTCTCGAAGATGAGTTGTGCGATGTCGTCGAGTGTGGCGAGCGACTCGGCGAACCCGAAAGTATCGATGCGCTATTTACGCTTGGCGGCGATGGCACGCTCTTACGTGGCGCCCGCTTTCTCGGTCCGCGCAGTGTTCCCATACTCGGTATCAACATGGGACGTCTCGGGTTCCTGACCGCGTGCAGCGGCAGCGAGTTCGAAAGCGGAGTTCGACGGTTTGCGTCGGGAGACTTCATTACGGAGCCGCGCATGGCACTCAACGCGGTGGCCGTCGATCGGCAGGGAGAACATCGCGGCGAGTGGCTTTCGTTGAATGACGTTGTCTTGCACAAGGATGGGTTTGCCAGAGTAGTGCGATTTT